>JBMYWL010000016.1:0-8088 GCA_049607365.1 Alphaproteobacteria bacterium
CGACGCTGCAAACCGGGCTTGCCGTCATTGGTCGTAATATTATAGGCCGTGTGTGTTTCAAGCTTAACTTCATAACCTTCAAAACGCGCAAAATCTTTAATGCGTGTCAAAGGACGATCAACCCCGGGGGATGTCACCTCAAGATTATAAGCTTGCTCAATCGGGTCCTCGACATCCATCAATGCTGAGATGGCGCGGCTAACGGACACGCAATCCTCAACACCCAAGCCTTCACCGTCCAAACGCTCGATCATAACCTGCAAGCGCGGGTTTTCATTACCCGTCATAAGAACACGAACAAGGTCAAAACCCAGATCACCCACCAAAGGCTCAATCAGTTTTTGCGCGCGTGCAACCAAACCAAAACCGCTTTCCAAGCGTGCTTCAGGACCGGTTTCCGACTGAACGTCGTCATGGTCAATGTCTGCTGTTGTCGAAGATGACATAAGAATTTTAGATGCCTAAGACTAGATCACTGTGACAGCCAACCCCAACGCAGTTCCCGAAATGGGTACGCAGAATTTAGCCAAAAAAAAACGGGCAACAGCCCGAATCTAAGGATCCTACATTTAAACCAAGATTAAGAATTTAACTTTATCTAGCGATCTAAAAGGGCCGTATGTATTCTAGACTTATACACACAAACAGCCTCACCCACAAGTGTTCAGTCCATGCGCAGGTAGGATAGGTAGGTTGCAGGACGACCCTGCTTCAAACCTTTGGCTTCATACCGTGTTTGTGGCCAGTCAGCGCGCTGCAAACGCCAGTCATCAGCTTTTGTTGCTTGCCAAGTGAACTCTGGCACTTGTGACATTATACGCAAAATCCAAATCAAATATGTGTAATGGTCTGTCGCGATTCGAAGCTCGGCACCCGGTTTCATGAGCTTGGCAAGCCGCTTGATTAAATCAACCTGAACGATGCGACGTGGCCAATGTCGGCGTTTTGGCCAAGGGTCCGGATGCAGGATGAACGCACGGTCCAAGCATTCAGGTTCCAAAACATCCATTACGTCACGTGCGTCACCATGATGGATGCGAATGTTCTGAAGATTTTGCGTGTCGACGTATTCCAGTGCTTTGGCGACACCATTTGCAAAGTACTCAACACCAACCAAATTAGCTTCTGGTGTGTTTTTGGCTTGCCACGCCAAATGCTCTCCACCACCGAAGCCAATTTCCAACCAGTTTTTGTCAGCTGGGTTCAACCCTTGCTCAAGGTCGAATGCGACTTCTGGCAACAGGTTTTCCATGCGGTCAACCTGCTTGTCTTTTAGGGGACGCCCAACCCGTTTGCCGTATAGGTTACGACTGGCTAAAGCTTCGCCCTTGTCAAACGCTGACCTAAGCTTTGCTTCGGCTTCTTCTGGTGTTTTACTTGTCGGAATTTTTGGTGCTGGCTTGAATTTGGTCACGTGCGGAAATTCTTGATTGGCGAAACTTACCAAACCACTCTAGCAAAAGCCCTGCACCCTGAACAAAGTTTATCAATCCGGTTCAGCTATGCTTGAAAACGCTTATTTGTCGCGAAAATTAGGCTCGACTTCATTCTCCGCCGTAACTGGTACTGGTGTCGGAACCGTCATGGACATGGATTTTGCCAATTCAAACAGTTTTCGGCGGATCGCAGGTTCTTCAATACTATAGTAAGCACGAACCAGTTCCAGCGTTTCCCTTTGACTGAAGGGGTCATGTTCAAAGGGTTGCTGCTGCTCGGCCATACCGACCAGCCCGTTTTCCGAGGTTTCAAACATACGCTCGTACTGAGAATCCTTTTCCAACCCATCAAAGAAATAAGCAACAGGCACTTTTAACACGCGTGAAATCTCGTAAAGACGGCTGGCACCCACTCGGTTTGCACCGCGTTCATATTTCTGCACTTGCTGAAATGTCAGACCCACCGCAGCGCCTAAACGACCCTGACTAAAGCCCAAAAGTGTGCGTTGTTGGCGAATTTTGTTGCCGACAAAAACGTCAATGGGGTGTGAAACACCCGTGGCGCGTTTTGCACGGTCTTCAGCCATAAATGGCGGTTCGTTCTTGTTGCTGGCATCTTTTGTGCCATCAGATTGTGTAGTGATCATAACCAGTGTCCCTGTCCAATTACAACTATTGCGGACACACTAGGGTATTCACTCGTTCATGGCTAGCACAACCTATAATTATTTTTAGTTAAATTTTCGCTTGTTACGCATGGACATGACCACACCAAACAGGAGCGATATCAACAAAACCATAACTGTTTTCAGGCCGTATCGCGCATACAAAGGTGGGTTTTCAAGTGCGGTCGGAAGCGCTGCGTCTACGACACCGACCTTTCCCAAACCCAGTTTTGACCTAAGGCGACCCAGTGAATCAGCCACGACTGAAACACCGGAGTTGGAAGCACGTACTAGTGGCAGCCCCTCTTCGACCGAACGCAGCACAGTTGCCGCTAAATGTTGATGTGGTCCAGATGACAAGCCAAACCAGCCGTCATTGGTCACACTCAACAACCACTTGGCGTCTCCATCTGTTTTGTCCACCACATTGCCTGAAAAAATACCTTCGTAGCAAATAATCGGGCTAAAGGGCGGAATGGTTGGCACGCGAACAGTTTGGGGTCCGGGACCAGCGCTGAAATCAACCGTTCCCTCTGTTAGCTTGGCAAAATTCAAAATTGAACGATATGGCATGTATTCGCCAAACGGTACAAGATGGTGTTTGTCGTAACCCGCGACCTGATTGCCCAATGCGTCCAAAACGTACAGGTGGTTCCAGACTTCAAGTGTTTTTTGTTCACCGACAACCTTGTTTGCGCCCGTAATCAACACGCCGTCCGGCGCTCTACCTAAAACAGCGGCAGCCAAGTTTTGTTGTGCCTCAACGGAACGGTTCAAAGCGAATGGAACAGCAGTTTCGGGCCAAATAATTAGATTTGGTACGGGTTGATTATCGGCGAGTGGCTCATTTGACAGATCCACATGTTTTTGCAAATTGGCACGGCTTAAGGCCGGGTCCCATTTCAGGGTCTGTGCAATGTTTGCCTGAACCAAACGTAAATGAACACCTGCGACTGATTTGTCTGCTTCTGCACCAAGACTGTTAATGCGTGCGAGACCAAACCCACCAACCAGAATTGGCAACACGATGAAGCTGGCAATTGCAGCTCGCCGCCCTAAACCAGAACCTGAACCAGAGCCTGAACCAGAAACAACCAAGGCCGGTGAAACTGCCCAAGTCACCACAAGAGCGGTTAACAGATGAACACCACCGACAGACGCCAGCTGGCTAAACACAGGGTGAAGTGTCAGGGAAGTGCCCAGAAGGTTCCAAGGAAAACCTGTCAGAATAGATGACCGTAACAAGTCAGAAATCAACCAGTTGAAGACGAGCAAGAAAACAAGACCCCAACTGCCAACGCCAAACTGGCGTCTGACCCAAACAGCAACCAAGGACACAAGACCAAAGAAGATTGCCAAACCAGATTGCAGACCAAACAAAGCAAATGGCATGGCCCACCAGAAAGTTGCCAGATCCACAGCGATTGCGTGGCCAAGCCAATACAAGCCAGCCACAAAATATCCGAAACCAAGTGCCCAACCGTACCCGAAAGCACGCTTCAAGGAGCTGGTGGTTTCAAGCAACCAGAACAGTGCCACCACACCTGGGATTATGGCTGGAACGAAAAATATGGGCGGAAGTGCTAAGGCCATAAGCCCACCCGAAACCATCAACCAACACATTTGGGTCCGGAATGAGAACGTCAACCATTTTGATTTAATCAGTTGCACGTAACCCTACTTTCGTTTGACGGTTTGCCCGCTATTATCCGTGAGTGATTTATCATCCAGATTTCTGCTGTCATGTGTCTTTTCTGGCTTCAATTTCTCGTCAGCGGATTTTAGTTTTTGGCTTTTGTTTACGACCATGCCAATGACCCGTCGCGGATCAGCACTGGTAATTCTAAATTCTAAACCCGAATGGTCATGAAGTAAGACTTGACCAGGTGTTGGAACAGAGCCCGCAAGCGACATAACCAAACCTCCAAGCGTATCAATATCACTTTCGCGCTCGTCATCCGTCAAGACGTTGCCAAACACGTCTTCAAAATCTTCGATTGTTACACGCGCGTCAGCAAGCCAATGGTCTTTTTGTTCGACCAACTGCGGGCTGTCATCTTCATCGTGCTCGTCTTCAATTTCACCGACAATTTGTTCGACCAAATCTTCAATTGTCACCAAACCGTCAATGCCGCCGTATTCGTCCACCACAAGTGCTAAGTGAACACGGTTTAGGCGCATACGCAGAAGCAGCATGGAAACCTGCATTGCTGGCGAAACGATAAGCGGGGTGTGCAGTATGTCCGCCAAAACAAAGTCGTCTCTTTTGTCCAAGTGGGCCAAGACGTCCTTTATGTGCAAAAAGCCCAAAATGTCATCAAGCGTGTCTTGGTAAACCGGAAGACGAGAATGTTGTTCTTCCTGAAAGATTTTCAGAATGCCGTCAAAACTTGTCGACACATCGATCGCGACAATATCAACCCGCGGCACAGCAACATCTTCAGCTGTCAATTCGTTCAACTTCAGAATGTTCGACATCATGGCGCGCTCATTGCTCGCGATGCCAAGTTCTTTTTCATCCAGAGGCTCTGAATAGTCCTCCAGATAATCTTCGAGTGTGTCTCTTAACCTTTGGTGCTCGTTTGACCCGCGTAAATTCCTAATCGACTTTGATAAGCGCGAAAAAAACGATTGTTTACCGCCAACGGATGGGTTGCTGTGAATGGCAACGTCACCTGTGTCGGCGTTCATACTCGGAGGTTCAAGTTCGTTCATAGTTGCGTGGTCTGCCTTTGTTTTTTTGTGTAAGCTTTAATTGCTGACTAAGTATGGGTTTTCGATGTTCAAACGTGCGAGTAGGTCAATTTCCAAGGCTTCCATTTCTTCAGCCTCTTCATCGGTTTCATGGTCGTAACCCAGCAAGTGTAACATGCCGTGAATGACCATATGACTAAGGTGGTGTCCCAAATCAAGGTTGGCTTGATGAGCCTCACTGAAAATCGTCCCGTAGGCGATAGCTATATCACCTAACCTTGCTTCATCCGCGTCTGGAAAAGACAAAACGTTCGTCGCTTTGTCCTTGTTGCGAAAATCATCGTTTAATTTTTGAATGTGCGCGTCGGACGTCAACATGACCGCAACTTCAGCATCCGTACCAAATTCCGCAGCAACCAAAGCATAGGCTGTCGCAACAACATTTTCCGGTTTTTGTGAAAATGCGTCTGATTGCCAATCGGCTTTGTTCGCCGCCTCTTCATCAATCATCAAAACCAACCCTGTTGGCATATCGATTTGGGGTTCAGTCATGGGTTCGGTCAGGGGTTCGTTCATGGCTTAGGCCTTGTCATAGGCTGCGACAATGCGCGCCACCAGATCATGACGCACCACGTCTTCTTGTGTCAGGGTAACAATGCCAATGCCTTTAACATTGTCCAATTTTTGCACAGCGTCCAGCAAGCCAGATTTCTGACCGCGCGGTAAATCAATTTGGCTTAAGTCCCCGTTAATCGCCATGCGACTACCTTCGCCCAAGCGGGTCAAAACCATTTTCATTTGAACAGGCGTTGTGTTTTGCGCTTCATCCATAATAACAAAAGCGTTGGAAAGCGTGCGACCGCGCATAAAGGCGATTGGTGCAACTTCAATCTGTCCCTGCTCCAAACGTTTAAGCACTTGCTCTGGTGCCATCATGTCGTTCAGCGCATCGTACAAAGGCCTAAGGTAAGGGTCGACCTTGTCTTTCATGTCACCGGGTAGAAAACCCAGCTTCTCACCCGCTTCAACAGCTGGTCGCGTCAAAATTAACTTGTCGACATCACCTTTGATCAACAAAGATATGGCTTTGGCAACCGCCAGATAAGTCTTACCCGTACCTGCTGGGCCTAAACCAAAAACCATCTCGTGTTTTTGAAGTTCTGCAACATAACGCTTTTGTCCGGGGGATCTTGGCGTAATTATTTTGCGGCTGGTTTTAATTTCAAGCGCACTGGTGGTGGCGTTTGAACCTTGGGCTTCATCAACCTCGGCAAGACGTGCGGCCGCATCAACCAATGCGAAATTCACGTTTTCACCGCGACCAGCTTGCTCGACCAAAAACCGCATGGCCCGCTCTATGGTTTCGATTTGTGTCTTTGTGCCGCTAACGTTGAGCAGGTTGCCTTTTGACTGGCAAACAATTCCCAATTTCTGTTGTAGTCTGGCAAGGTTCTGGTCATGCTCGCCAAAAATGGCAGCGGCCAAATGGTTGGAAGGTAATGACAAGGTGCGTTCTACAGTAACAGATTCATCGTCCTGTAAAACGGTTTGTGACTCTTCACTTACGGTGTTGTTCGACAATACAATCTTTCGTTTTCTCGGGGGTGGATGGACCCTAAATTAGCACCAAATCGGCTCTGACAGAGTTTGCACCGCCCTCGTTCACCTTGCAATCCAATATTTGTCCTAAAACACGATCCTTCGCGTTCACGTACACAGATTGCATGTAGGGGCTGCGACCAATCAATTGGCCTTCCTGCTTACCACGACGCTCAAACAAGACGGGCATGGTTTTGCCGATAGACCCTTCGTTGAAGGCCTCTTGCTGTACATTCAACAAACCTTGTAGTGATTGCAAACGCTCTGACTTAACAGCTTCTTCAACGTGTAAATCACTTGACGCTGCGGGGGTTCCGGGGCGCGGGCTGTACTTAAACGAATAAGCTTGGGCGTAGTTAACTTCGGTCACAAGCTTCAGCGTGTCAGCGAAATCTTTGTCTGTCTCACCTGGGAAGCCAACAATAAAATCACCAGACAGGGCAAGGTCTGGCCGTGCGTTGCGCAAACGTTCAATAACCTGCATGTACGACTTCGCGGTGTGGTCACGGTTCATGGCTTGCAAAATTTTGTCAGAGCCCGCTTGAACCGGCAAATGGAAATAAGGCATAAGCTTCGGCTCGTTCGCAAAAGCGTCATACAAATCATCTTGCATGTCACGCGGATGCGAAGTGGTGAAACGAATGCGCTCAAGCCCGTCGATCTCTGCCATATGTCGGATCAAGCGACCCAAGCCCCAGTCCTTGCCATCAAAACCAACACCGTGATAAGCATTCACGTTTTGGCCAAGCAACGTAATCTCTTTGGTTCCCTTGCTGACCAACTGGCGTGCTTCACGCAGAATTTGCTCAACAGGGCGCGATTCTTCAGCACCACGCGTGTATGGTACAACGCAGAACGTGCAGAATTTGTCGCAACCTTCCTGTACCGTCAAAAATGCAGCCGGACCTTGTGGCGCGCTTTCTTCAGGCAGATGGTCAAACTTGGTTTCTTCCGGGAACTCCGTGTCGATCACCTTGGCTGAGCGCATCGGCTTGTTGTCTTTCAACAGCTCACTGCGCTTACGTTCCGCCTTTGCAACCAGCTCCGGCAAACGGTGATAAGACTGCGGGCCAAACACCATGTCGACAACTGGCGCACGGCGGATGATTTCTTCACCCTCTGCTTGCGCCACACAACCAGCAACAGCAATCATCAACTCGCCGGATTTCTTCAGCGACTTCAGACGGCCAATTTCCGAATAAACCTTCTCAGCTGCTTTTTCGCGGATGTGGCACGTGTTCAGCACGATCAAGTCAGCATCTTCTTGCGTTTTGGTCAGATCATAACCCAGCGTCTTCAAGCTGTCGGCCATACGGTGAGAGTCATAAACGTTCATCTGACACCCGTAGGTTTTGATAAATAGACGCTTTTTGTTCGACAGTTTTGGGTCGAGCTCTAGTTTGGCTTCTAAGGTGTTTGCGGGTGTTTGCTCAAGTGTCATTGTGGAATCAACCAGATTTCCTGAAAATTTGATTTCAAAACGCAATCAAATCTCATGGTTTTTTGATGGTGTGAAGATGTTTTACCTTCACCTAAATTTCCACAGGCATATGCCTTTGTCAGACGCAAAGCAAGATCAACCACAGAAAGGCAGTTGCAACCTTTAAGCGGCTTCTTCCACTTCTTCAGAATTTTCCGATTTTTTTTGCGGGCTTCTCTGTGAACGGCCAACAATTGCTTCTGCCATGGAGTCC
>JBMYWL010000016.1:8098-14704 GCA_049607365.1 Alphaproteobacteria bacterium
AAATTTGCTCGTAGCAGTGCTTGGCCAAGGCCTGCCGTCTGCCAAACTCTTCAATTGTTACAACAGGGTGAAACTCGACGATGACCTTCAGTTTCCCAAGCATCAAAGCTTCCGCCAAATGCGGTGCCAGATCCTGCGTGCCGAACCAAGCGAAAAAATATCTGAAATTACGGCCCATGCGCATGCCATCAAGGTGGGTGTAGGCTATGCTGACCGGTTGTACCAAAACGGGGTTTCCGTTGGGCTTAATCTGCGCGACCGAAAACAAAGACGATTTAAAAGTTTCAACACGCACACCCGAACACGTTGTGCCTTCGGGAAACAGAAACAGGTTTTCAGATTGTTCAAGGCGCTGTTTTAGGGCCTCAGCGTGCTTGGCAGCATTTTTGGGTTCACGGTCGATGAACAAGCTGTACTGCATTTTGGCGAGCCATCCGAAAAACGGCCACTTGGATATTTCCGCTTTGGCGACAAAAGACCCGTCAACCAAAGAGCCCAGAATTGGAATGTCTAAATAAGATATGTGGTTGGACACAAACAGGGTCGGGCCTTGTTTGCTGGGCCGTCCACGTTTCACGACATCTACGCCGATCAGCTTTAACAACCGCTTGTGAAACCAACGGGGGAAGCGTTTGGCTTTGGGTGACCCAATGCCCATCAACACAAGTTGAACCGCCATGGTTGGCAGCACAAGCAAGATGAACAGGAAAATACGCCAAGCCAAAAGCAGGCGCGAACCCACTTGACCAGCGTTTTCATACACAGGCGGTGGAAGCTCCAATCGAGCCAAATCGCCTTTGATGTACCCTAAGCTTGACTTTGGAAGCGTTTCTTCCGAAACGCCAGATGCTGAATTGGAACCAACATTAGAATTGGCAGTTGTATCCGTCACTTAATGTTGGCTCCCTCATACGACCTATGGCTTATCTCAGTTGACAATCACGGTCGGTTGTTTTGGTCTAAAGCTTAAGAGCCTCTGTTACCAAGACCGATTTGCTTGGCAAGTTGGCTACGCTTTACTGTGTAGTTTGGTGCGACCATTGGATAGTCCTCTGGCAAACCCCAACGCTCACGATATTGATCAGGCGACAAACCATATTTTGATTTAATGTGTCGCTTAAGCATCTTTAGCTTTTTACCGTCTTCCAAACAAATAATAAAATCAGGTGTTACTGATTTTTTTATCGGCACAAACGGCTCTTTTGGCGCTTCTTCTTCAACAGCGCCCGCACCATTTGCCAAGCTTGAAAGTGCAACATAAACATCTTTGATTAACTGTGGCAGCTCTGACGAAGCAACCGAGTTGTTTGTTACATGTGCGCTTACAAGCTCTACAGTGCGATCAATCATCACTGCATCATTTTCTTCTGACATTTATTTCCTGTTTCATTTACTAGAGTAAAATAGTCAAATCACCATTAGGTAGAAATTTGACTTTTAAAGCCATATTTACGGCCTTAAACCTAAATTACTTATCAAAGCTGATGTGTTTTTAGGCAAGTTCTTTTTTCATAGTCAAAGCGTCGAATTGATTATTATAGTACTTCTTGCGGACACCCACCACTGTAAACCCCGCGTTTATATAAGTTCTATAGGCATTCTTGTTAACATCAGATACTTCCAAAAAAATCTGGATTGTACCATAAGATTTAAGTAGTTCAAAAGCAGTGTTCAACAGATTTTTACCTATACCTTGCTTTTGTTTATCAGGGTGAACGCAAAAAGTGAGTATATCGGCATCTTCTCCACTACACTGAAGAATTAGCAAGGCTTCAATTACTTTATTTTCATTTAAGGAAACAAAAGTGATGTTTTGTTCAGATGCGCACAGGTTTTTTAATGAATTACTATCCCATGGTTCAGAAAAACAAGAACTATGGAGGGTCGACAAGGCATCAAAATCTAAATCTTTGACCGCGAAACCACCTAAAATCGTCGACGACACCTAAAGACCTGTCGGTTTGGCGGGTTGCAACACCTTAGCCGGACCAAGATCTGGCGGACGAAGGTAAAATGGTTTTAGCGCCACTTCATAATCTGATTGTAGGTTTTTTTCGTGCGCACAGATGTAGTCTTGAGGGCTCACGCAAATGTGATGGTGCCTTTCTTCTAAAACACCCTGAAGACCCGCCAAGGCATCGCCGGTCAATATAGATTCTGTCACTTTGGGTGCCTGATCTTTGGGCAGCAAAAATGGATGCCCATGCTTGTCACCCTGCTCATCATAAGACTGGGCAAACAACTCGGACCGCTTGGACTCGACAAGAACCAATACGGCTTGAGCCGCAACATCAGTGTGGAGGCGTTTGTAACTGGCGTACTGCAAATCAAAAGCATCTACACCAAACAACTTGGCCTCGCTGGTTTTGGGCAAGCCCGCCACCAAACCTTGCGCTGTCGCCATGCAAATGCGAATGCCAGTAAAACTGCCAGGACCAACGCCAGTAATAACTTTGTGAATTTGTTGCATGCCAATGTTGGCTTCGGCAAGTAACTCAACCAACGCCGCTGTAAGGTGACCAGCTTGGCCAAACAAAGCGGTGCTTTCCCGCTGTATGACCTGTGTGTCTTGAACCAGTGCAACCAACCCAGATGCACCGGAGGAGTCCAGAATCAGGGTTGGGTTTTCAAAGTCGGTCATAGTGATTTATAAATAGATAGTTTAGACGGCTTGCACTTCCTGAACTTCAGGAATGTAGTGACGTAACATGTTTTCAATGCCAATTTTCAAGGTCGCACCCGCACTTGGACAGCCGTCACACGCGCCGTGCATTTTCAGGTAAACGATGCCATCGTCAAACCCTTGATACACGATGTCACCACCGTCCATGGCAACTGCCGGACGCACGCGTGTGTCAATTAGCTCTTTAATCTGAACAACAATCTCTGAGTCTTCGCCAGCATCAGCCGCATTTTCAACGTCAGTTGAAAAGCTTTTGATCATCACTGGGCGACCAGCCGTAAAGTGTTCCATAACAATGCCAAGGATCGACGGCTTAAGTAAGTACCATTCCTTGTCATCGTTTTTGGTCACGGTAATGAAGTCAGAACCAAAAAACACGCCTTCAACACCTTGAATTTCGAACAGGCGTTGGGCCAACGGAGAAGCTGTGGCATCTTCCTTGTTTTTGAAGTCAGCTGTGCCTTCACTTAAAACTTCCAAACCCGGTAGGAACTTTAGTGTTGCTGGGTTTGGTGTTTGTTCGGTCTGGATAAACATGAATTTAAACTCCTGCCGTTTCAAGCGGCATCACTTTTGACTTAAAAGATTGTGGTTCTTAAGAGATGGCGTCGACTTGATCAATCGTCAAGTCCCCGGGGACGATCGTGATTGGCACGCGTAGCTTACCCAAGAACTTGCTTGAGAAATCAGAAATCAACGGCCCCGGATTCTTTGACCCCGGTGCTGACGCCAAAACCATAATGGAAATTGACGGCTCTTCATCAATCAGCTGAATAATTTCGTCGCGGCGATTGCCAAAGCGCAAATAAAGAACTGGCAGCTTACCCGTCAATTCCTGAGCGACAGCGCCTTGGCGCTGCAACACTTGCTCGGCTTCTTCACGCGCTTCTTCCTGCATCAACTTGTCAACACCAAGCCAGTGACCAAAGTCGTTCGGCTCAACAACATAGGCAAGCGCAACACGGCCATTGGTGTGCTCGGCACGTCTGGAAGCAAAACGCAAAGCGACGGACATTTCGTCGGAGCCATCAACGACCACCAAAAAAATGCGCTCGGCATCAGCTGGCAAGTTCGCAGCAATTTCTGCGGTGTCCAAATCTTGGTTTTGGTCTTCGATAGGAAGTTCTTGTTCTTCAGTCATAAATTCAGCCCGCCTTTATAATTTTCGGAACACACGGAAGGAAGCGTAACCCCAGATGATAGCCAATAGCACACAAATAAAGCCATAGAGCAAGGATTGCGTGTGCGCGAAGGCATAGATCTGTGCTTCTCGTCCAACCTTGCGAACCGCAAGCGGAACACCAGTTGAGAAGACAATTTCGCCTTCTTGAACCAAATGCGCCTGCACTTGATAGTCACCAGTTCCAACGTTCGACGGGAAGTCCAACTTGGTTCTGAACAGCTGGTTTCCAAGGAACACAACAGGTGCGACGGTTTCTTTGTACAGACCCGAACGCTTCATGTTTCGAATGAAAGCAGACTTTCGGTCACGCGCATAATTGCTGGAGATAAAGCGCGTATTCAAATTCACTTTTATGCGGTCAGTGCCCGCTTCAATGCTTTTTAGTGTGTCTTCATCCAAAATTTCCGTTAGGGGTCTGGTTGAAGCAACTGAATAAAAATTCGGCATTTCATTCAGTTTATACGTGCCGCCGTTAATCCAAATTCCCAAGACACGGGATTTTTTTCTGATTTTGTAATTTTCGCGTGGGCCCGTCACCGTAACGATCAGATCAATCGGGGCTTCACTAACTGGTGCATCGACAGACCCGAACATAAGAACTTCATCACCTGCAAAACCCACATCGACGCGAATAACAGAGTCTGACAGGTCAACAACCAAAGGCACCGCTGCAACCGGTGTGGCCAGGAAGGTCAAGGAAATCAAGACGAGTAATTTGGCGAATAGATTTTTCATTTTAGTGTCCCCCCATGTCGATGGAATAGACATCGTCCGGCGTTAAGACCAAGTCGAATACCAGCTTGAAACACACCAACAACACCAGCATGGCCAAGAACACACGAATTTGCTCACCCGGTAATTTCGCACCCAAGCGAACGCCAATTTGCGCACCAATTACGCCGCCCGTCATCAAGATCAACGCTAACAGCAAATCCACAGTCTGGTTTGTGTAAGCCTGAAGGATTGTCACGTTTGCTGTCACAAAAATAATCTGGAACAGGGACGTTCCAACAACAACGTTGGTTGGCATGCCCAACAGGTAAATCATCGCGGGTACCATGATGAATCCACCACCAACACCCATGATGGCCGAGATGACACCAACGAAAAAGCCAATCATCAACGGCAATAAAGCGGAGATATATAGCTTTGAAGTACGAAACTTCATTTTGAGCGGCAGGCCGTGCATCCAGTTGTGTTGGTGTAACTTACGTTTCACCGCACCCGCGCGATTTTTCTGTAGAAGTGCGTTCACACTTTCAACGAACATCAAACCGCCAATAATGCCCAAAAACACAACGTACGAAAGCTTAACCGCTAAGTCGATTTGCCCCGCTGCCTGCAACACCGAGAAAAGCCAAACACCGAAGGTCGAGCCGAAAAAACCACCGATGGTTAATATGAGCCCCATGCGGATATCAACGTTTTTTCGAAGCCAGTGACCCAAAACGCCCGAAACAGATGAAGCCACAATCTGGTTGGCTTCCGTTGCCACAGCAACCGCTGGCGGAATGCCGATCATGAACAGCAACGGCGTCATAAGGAAACCACCGCCAACACCAAAAATGCCGGACAACATGCCAACACCAGCGCCCAAGCCCAGCAACAAGAAGACGTTGACTGAGAGTTCTGCAATGGGAAGATAAATTTGCATAGGGCCGGATCCGTTCGGTAGATCAGTTAGGTGTTAGGGTTCAGTTAATTCTTAAGGTCTAAGCAAGCCAACAACGTCGTAAACCTGTTTCAACACAGGCGCTGCGATTGCGCGAGCACGCTCAGCACCGTCACGCAGCACGGCATCAACCTCGTCTGGTTGTTCCATAAGGCGTTTCATCTCGTTGCCAATTGGCCCCAAGGTTTCAACAGCAAGCTCAACCAACTCGCCCTTGAAGGCTGCAAATCCGGTGCCAGCAAATGACTCAACAACTGTCGGTAAAGGCTTTTCAGACAGGGCCGAGAAAATAGTCAAAAGGTTCGCAGCTTCCGGTCGCGCAGCCTTAAAGTCGTGCGTGAAATCCCCCAGACCACCGTCGACTTCCTGCAACATGTCCAGACCCGGAAGTTCTTCAAGGTCGGTTTTTGCTTTGCGAATTTTCTTGGCGATTGTGTCCGCATCATCGCGCAGGTTAATGCGGCTGTAATCAGATGGGTCGGACTTGCTCATTTTTTTCGAACCATCACGCAAAGACATGACCCGCGTTGCTTCACCCAAAATCAACGGTTCAACAACCGGAAACAACTCGGTTTTAAAGTCGTTGTTAAATTTCTGTGCAATGTCGCGCGTCAGCTCAAGGTGCTGCTTCTGGTCTTCGCCAACTGGCACGTGTGTCGCCAGATACGCCAGAATGTCCGCCGCCATAAGGTTGGGGTAAACGTAAAGGCCTGTTGATACATTCTCGCGGTTTTTGCCAGCCTTGTCTTTAAACTGGGTCATGCGGTTCAACCAACCCAAGCGCGCAACGCAGTTGAAAATCCACGCAAGCTCGGCGTGTTCAGCAACCATGGACTGGTTGAAAACGATGCTGCCTTTCGGGTCGATGCCAGAGGCTAAAAAACCAGCTGCAACTTCTCTTGTTTGTGCCGCCAAAGACGCAGGGTCTTGCCACACCGTAATGGCGTGTAAATCCACCACACAATAAATGCATTCAAAGTCTTTTTGCAGGTTCACGAAGTTACGAATAGCGCCCAGATAGTTTCCAAGTGTCAATTGACCCGAAGCTTGAACACCCGAAAAAATACG
>JBMYWL010000017.1:0-14667 GCA_049607365.1 Alphaproteobacteria bacterium
CCAGCGGTACCAACTGGCATAAACGCTGGCGTTTGAATATCACCGTGGGCCGTTGAAACAACCCCACGTCTGGCGGTGCCGTCGCTGGTTTTAAGTGTGAAGTCTAAACTCATTTTTGTCGTTCCAAAAAGCAGCAATCGCCGTAAGAGAAAAATCTGTATTCTTGTGCAATAGCATGGGCGTAAGCGGCTTGCATCTGGTCTAAACCGCAAAAGGCCGAAACCAGCATAAATAAGGTTGATTTTGGCAAATGGAAATTGGTCAACAACACATCCACTGCTTTAAAGTCATAGCCCGGGGTCACGAACAAGCGCGTGTCACCCTGCCCCGCAATAACGCGTTGTTCACTATCAGACGGTACAGTTTCAGCAGCAGATTCTAACGTTCTTAAGCTTGTGGTACCAACCGCAATAACACGCTTTGCGGCGTTAATGGTCTTCGCTGCGTCTTCATTAATTTGCCACCACTCAGCGTGCATCAAGTGGTCTTCTGTATCTTCAGCTTTCATAGGCAAGAACGTGCCTGCTCCCACGTGCAGCGTAACCTTTGCAAGCTTAGCGCCTTTGGCCTCAACGGCTGCGACAAGATCCGGCGTGAAATGTAAACTTGCTGTTGGGGCAGCAACCGCACCTTCTTTATCAGCAAACAGGGTTTGATAAGCCTTGGAGTCTTTTTGTGTGCTACCCTTGTCCCGCTTAATGTAAGGCGGTAAAGGCATCTGGCCAATTTTCTCAAGCTCGTTGATAAGGTCTGCGCCACCACACGAAAAATGCAATATTACCTCACCGTCCCGGCGGTCGAGCGTTAATGACCAAAGGTCTTTGGACCAGTGTATTTTCTCACCAACAACAAAACGTTTGGCCGGTTTACAAAAGGCCGCCCATGTATCAGGTGAAATTTGCTTGTGAAGTGTTGCCTCAACCTTACCCGTTGCGTTCTTGGCCCCACGGTTGCCGAACAAGCGGGCTGGAATAACCTTCGTGTCGTTCACCACCAGCACATCACCCGGACCGACAAGTTCAACCAATTCCTTGATAGATTTATCACCGAGCCCACCTGCACCAACATGAAGCATACGTGAGGCATCACGCGGTTCTATCGGGTGTTGGGCGATAAGTTGGGGCGGTAGATCAAAGTCAAACAAATCTACTTTCATGTTTTTGGTTGCTCTAGCTGAAGGTTAAAACGAAGAAGGTGGGTTCTTTGAAACGAGCGGAAGTTATCATCTGTAATTGCCCATATTTCCAATTGACCATCTTTATTCACAACATTGATTATGCCTTCAACATTGTCGGCACCCACACTGCCAAACCCAAAGGTAAACAATGGTTGAGGCTTTAAGCGTGCGCCTGCAAACAGGTCTGCTTTTGGTAATAAAACCAAACGCGTGCGGAAACCAAGCAAAGACACGGAAACACGGCGTTCCAACAACAAAAGGTCACCGTTGGGAAGAGTTGTCGCGCCTGAAGGCAACCAATCTTCTTCTGGTACATACACCATAAGTTCACGCTTCTGGCCCTTGTCACCACTTATTAGGTAGGCACGGAATCCACCATCTCGTTTAACGCGTTCTGACACAGCAAATATACGACCATCGTTCAAAGTTGTCATGGCCTCGACCCCGAAATTCAAGGGAGCAGGACGACGCAGAGCAATCGGAACTTCGTATGTATAAGGCTTTGCTTCAAGTGATTTATGAACCTGAATTCGATGCTCGCGTTCAAAGCTGATCAACAGATTACCATGTTGGTCAATTGTCATGCTTTCTGCGTCAGTCGCTGGGCCGCGTCCTTTTAAAGCTGACCTATCAACAGGAATTGAACGCCATGCGACTTGTTTTTTGTGGGCCGCCGTCTTGTTGCGCCACGTTTCCAATGGGCCCAAATTTATTAGCCCACCATGGTCAGAAACGCTTAACAAATCACCGTCAAAAACTTCCAAAGCTGAAAATCCACCGAAGGTCTCATCTTCAGCTGATAAAGTCCAACCACCCAGAAAAGACAGTGAACCAACACCATCTGATTTCCAAATGCCACCTGGGCTTATGGGTCTCACCGACATTTCCAGTGTGGCAGCGGGTGCTGCACACAAGAAGACCAAAACAAACAGAACAATACGAGTCAAATTTAAGGGCTTCCTGCTTCGGTTGGAAGGTATAAGAAGTTTCGCGATCATGATCCCCGACTTGATGCGGGGTCTATGTTTGGCTAAACAATTTGAGTTTGAAATGGACCCCGCATCAAGTGCGGGGATCATCTAATAGAATATTATCAAAGCTTAGGTCTGGATCTAGGCCAAGCTGTGGTCTCCACATGCAAATACCTATTTTTTCTTGTCCTCAAACAGGGCAATCAGCTTGTCCATCATAACACCACCCAATTGTTCAGGGTCCACAATTGTCACCGCGTTTTTGTAGTGCCGCGTCACGTCGTGTCCAATACCAATTGCAATCAACTCAACAGGGGATTTGTCTTCAATCAACTTGATGATCTCGTTCAAATGCCGATCAAGGTAATTCCCTGCGTTCACGCTTAGGGTCGAGTCATCCACTGGCGCACCGTCTGAAATAACCATCAAAATTCGGCGCTGTTCAGGACGGCCCATCAAACGGTTCAAAGCCCAAAGCAGAGCTTCGCCATCAATGTTCTCTTTCAACAAGCCTTCGCGCAACATAAGTCCCAAGTTCTTACGGGCGCGACGCCAAGGTGTTTCAGCGGCTTTATATACAATGTGGCGCAAGTCATTCAGACGACCCGGTGTGTTCGGCTTTCCGTCGGCGATCCATTTTTCACGTGCGTTGCCGCCTTTCCACATTTTTGTGGTAAAGCCCAAAATTTCAACCTTAACGGCGCAGCGTTCCAGCGTGCGGGCCAAAATGTCAGCTGAAATAGCCGCAGTAGAAATTGGACGTCCGCGCATGGAGCCCGAGTTATCAATCAACAAGGTGACCACCGTGTCGCGAAACTCTATGTCGCTTTCCATCATGTAGGACAAAGGGTTTTCAGGACTGGTAATGACACGTGTCAAACGTGACGTGTCCAACAAACCTTCTTCAAGGTTGAAGTCCCATGACCTTTGTTGTTTGGCCATCAACTTACGCTGCATGCGGTTGGCAATTTTGGCGATAACACCCTGCAAGTGAACCTGTTGATGGTCCAACTGCGCGCGTAAGCGTGTTAACTCTTCATCTGAATCACACAGGTCTGTCGCAGTGACAACTTCGTCATATTCAGTTGTGTAAGCGCGATATTCAAATGTTTCGCCCGAGTTATGGCCTAACCACTCAGGTGGGCGGATAGGCACCCCCGGCGCTTCTTCACCATCAGCGCTTTCCATGCTTTCATCCATGGAACCTTCGGCCTGCTCTTGCGAGTCGGCGCTTTCGCCTTCCTCGCCTTCGCTTTCCATTTCCTCAGAATCGCTAGTCTCGCTTTCCTGATCATCTTCACCTTGTGGCTGAGCATTTGCCTCGTCATCCTCATCACCGTCTTCACCAGCGTCTGAGTCTTCAGGGTCTCCCGCTTGCTCGGGGTCAAATTCAAAGTTCAGCTCAGTCATCAATGTCTGGATAGACTTAGCGTATTCTTCCTGATCTTCTGCTTTTTCCAGTAAGTCACCCATTGCATCAACAGCGGAGGTGGTGAATTCAGGCATCCAAGCATCAACAAGTTTTTGCGCTGCCTCAGGAATGGGGCGACCCGTCATGGCTGACTTTGCCATATGCCTTAAAGCTTCGGCGACAGGTGCGTCATCTTTGTTTTCAACACGATCATAGCCAGATTTTTGGCATGTTTTATTGGCCAAGTGGTCCAGATTCTGCGCGATGCCCTTGTACCTGTTAGCGCCAATGGTTTCGATGCGCACATCTTCCAGCGCTTCGAATATGGTACGTGCCATGTGATCGGCTGGTGTCAGGCGTCTGTGCGTGTCGGCATCATGATGTTTCAAGCGCAAGGCCGCTTTATCTGCCTCCGCACGAATTGTTCGCACTTCGTCAGCTGACATATTTTTGCTTGGGCTTGTGACAAACAGCTCGTTACCAATTAAACCATGACTTTTGGCGGCAAAAACGGCCTCAAGTTCTGTTTCTCCTGACAAGGCACGGGCTGTCGCACCCGTGACACGGCGAAAATCTTCCAGGTAGTCAGGTTCGTTTTTTTTTGAAGCCATTTATTGGGAAGCCATTTGTCGGGATATCATTTTTTGGAAAGCCGCTAATTAGCTGGCTTGAGCAAGTTGACCAGAAACACTTTCAGGCAGCTCTTCATCAAAAGAGCGCTGGAAATATTCTGCAACCAGTGCACGCTCTGTGTCATCGCACTTGTTAAGGTAGGACAAGCGGAACGACAAAGGAACAGAACCAAAAATCTCTGCGTTTTGGGCCCAAGTAATGACTGTACGTGGTGACATGACCGTAGATACATCTCCGGTTTTAAAACCAGCACGGGTTAACTGAGCTGTCGCAACCATAGCTTCAATTGTCTTGCGGCCTTCGTCAGTTTGATACGATGGGCATTTCGCCAAAACAATGTTCACTTCTTGGTCAAACGGCAGATAGTTCAAGGTTGTAACAACTGACCAGCGATCCATCTGGCCTTGGTTGATTTGCTGTGTGCCGTGGTAAAGACCGGATGTATCACCCAAACCAACAGTGTTGGCTGTGGCAAACAAACGGAAATATGGGTTCGGCTTAATAACGCGCGACTGGTCCATAAGGGTCAGACGGCCTTCAACTTCCAAAACGCGCTGAATAACAAACATAACGTCCGGACGACCAGCGTCATATTCATCAAACACAATTGCACACGGGCGCTGAAGGCACCAAGGCAAAATTCCTTCACGGAATTCTGTAACCTGTTTGCCGTCACGCAAAACAATTGCATCTTTACCAACAAGGTCAATTCTTGAAATGTGCGAGTCCAAGTTTACGCGCACTGTTGGCCAGTTCAAACGTGCGCCGACTTGCTCAATGTGGGTAGACTTACCTGTACCGTGATAACCCTGAACCATGACACGACGGTTGTTCGCAAAACCCGCCAAAATTGCCAAAGTTGTGTCTGGGTCAAATTTGTATGTTTCATCAATATCCGGAACTTGATCTGTTGGTTCAGAGAAAGCAGGAACCATCAGGTCAGAATCGATGCCAAACAGGTCACGTACGGACACTTGGATGTCAGGAACACTGTTGATATCAATTTCTTTAGAAACGGTTGTGTTTGTCATAAATCAAGTTCTCTTTTGGCTTTAATAACCGCGTAAAAACACAAGTTAGAGCCAATATTTTAGGTGTCAGGAATAGTTCTTCTTTTTTGTCTAACTTACTTGAAGCGTGGGTCAAACTGCGAAACAGGAAAAGCGGGTAATCATCTGTGGTTTTGAGACGAGACATTAGAAATTGTGGATTAGGGGTAGAACTTTTTTCAACTCCTCATAAGCAGCATTCAACTGCTTAAATATTTCTTCTTTTGCAACATCACCACCATTGGCATCCGGATGATACATTTTGGCCAACTCTTTGTATTTTGCTCGTGCCTGTTCTTCATACACAGGTAGCTCCAACTGAAACAAATCTAATGCGGCATTCACTTCCGGTGTAAGTTGGCGGCGGTATATTCTGTTTGATCGCGCTTCAACCGTGTCGTGTATATTTGCATCGGCCCTTGCGTGGCCTTCAAACAAATTAAACGGGTCACCAAGATCATCAAATGTGTAGGTTCTGTTCTGGTTTTTCTGGTTGCCCTTGGTATTGGCACCGCCTGTAAACGGCCAAGTCTTACGCTGCCAAGTTACGTCATCTCGACGATTGGCTTCAATCTGGTCAGCGTTCATGCCTTTGTAAAAATTCCAGGATTTATTATATTCTTGAACGTGCTCAAGACAAAAATAATGATACGTGCGAAGGTTTGATGTAGATTTGGGTGCTGGAAACTCACCAGCGTTTTCACAACCAAATTTGTCACACATGCGCTTTTCGGCTTCATGTGGTTTAAATTTTTCATGTATGTGTTGCCAACGCTTTGGGTTCATAAATAAGGGCTATAATTTTCCTGATGTTTATTAAGTCGGAACCTAATACTATTCACCCAAATTAAAAGGCTTAACATGTCTGTTGCGAACCTGATCGAACAAAAACTAAAAACAGCGTTTTCACCAACCCACCTGGAAGTCAGAGACGATTCCCACAAACACGCGGGTCATGTGGGTGCAAAACCTGAAGGTGAAACCCACTTCTTCGTAGAAATAGATGCGCCGACCTTAAAGTCCATGACGCGTGTTGCAGCACAAAGGGCTGTATATCAAACTTTAGACGCAGAAATGAAGGGCCCTGTTCACGCTTTAGAGTTGAAAATTCGACGTTAATCCAAAGGGCGTACTCTAAATCTTGGGGTAATCACGAAAAAAACAACGAGGTATTTCGGGCATATAAGCCACATTCACCATTTATGCTCTTATAGGTAGTGTAATGTGTGTTTTTACACACGTAAGTGTTGATTAAACGTAAAAGTTGTTTGATAAATCGCTTATTGGGAGTGTTTCCAGTCAACAAACAACCGGAGCGTGTAAATGAATACCTTAGTAGATACAAGCAGTGTTAGAATTTCAAATGAACAATCTTATGCAAGACAGGCTTTTAGTGCCCAAGCTCACCAAAACATGTCACACCAAAGTGTACCGACAAAAACGCCCGCATCAGGGAATTCGAACAGCTTTTTCAAAACCGCTGAGGATCGTCCAGCAGCTCTTGTAAGCCGCAATATCGTTATAAGTGGGAAGCGTACATCAATTCGATTAGAGCCCAGCATGTGGGACGCTCTGGAAGAGATTTGTGTGCGCGAGCAATGCAACATTCATCAAATTTGCACGCTGGTTTCTTCGCGCTTGTCATGCTCTTCGTTTACAGCTGCAGTTCGTGTTTTTGTACTATCGTACTACCGTTCGGCAACAACCGAATTGGGCCATGCGGCTGCGGGGCATGGCCAACTTCGCGGGTATAGATAGGTTTTAAAAACCTATCTTTTATTTTGCTTTAAGCCTGTATTTTGCTTTAAGCCTGTATTTTGCTTTAAGCCTGTGCGTTTAACGAATTACTTCTTCCGGGCCAACACCAAACATGTTGGCTTTCGGAAGCCAGCCATCAATCAAACCATGGTTTTGGCTTTCAATTTGAACACCGCACCACTTGTCATCACAGGTGTTAATGCGACCAACAACACCAATGTTAAGCATTGCCAAATCAGAACCACCAAAGCTTGGCGTAGCCTTAAGCGGTAAAGTTTCGTTTACAATTCGAAACGTGCGAATGCCAGAGATCATGTTTTTGTGCAACCAGCCAATAATGCCGTCATGTGTTCGCACTTGACGCCAGTTTTCAAACTCTTCAACAACAATGACCGGTAACATGCGACGCTGGAAAACCCAGTCAACAGGGTAGCGAAAACCCGGACCTGTACGTAGATTGATTTTGTTAGATTTCAAAGAAACATAACGCGGCATTGGTAAGCCCGTTTCTAAGCCCGTTTCTTCAGCGTCCCGTATAATCAAATCAGGCGATAGTTTAACCTGCTCCAACGAAGCAAGGTCCGTGTCCAAAGCAGCTGTTTGTGCTTGAAGACCAGTAGATAGAAAAACCGAAAGAACGGAAGTTGCAACAAACTTGGAGAAACGCTTTTGGGCCATCAGGCGCAGAAATGACTTCATAGGAATGAATCCCGAAAATAAATTCAATAAAAATATGTCCGCCAAAACACCCTGAAAATAGGTATCTAAAATGGCCAACAGGCAAATATAACTAGTCGTAAAAACAAGGTTCAAATTTTGAAAAATAAATTCAAACCAATTTAAAAATTGTAGGTCTTAAAAACGCGACTCTATATAGAGCCTTTATAACTAAGGACATTAGCAAAAAACTTAGCCTTTGTCACGACACGATTTTATTAAATCTTAGGCTAAACCCGTAAAAATTACTAAATAGGCGAATTTTTTCCATGACTCAAAGCCATATAACCGTTTTCGGTATTAAAACCTGTGACACATGTCGCAAAGCCCTGAAGGCATTGGACGCCCAAAATGTAACCTATATTTGGTCAGATTTACGTAAAGACGCAGGACCAGAACAAAGCCTGATAAACATTCTGGTGGAAGCAGACCAAAAGGGTGCATTAAAAGCCATCAACAAATCCTCAAAAACCTGGCGCGATATGGACTATGTTTCACGTGAAACATTTTCATCTGGAACACTGACCGATCGTGCCGATTTGCTTGTTAAAAACCCACTTCTTATTAAGCGTCCCTTGATTGTAGCAAATGGGAAAATTACCTGTGGTTGGTCAGACGACATATTAACCCAGTTAAAAACTTCGGCTTAGGATTTATACCATGCGTTCTCTTCTTTTTGTGCCTGCTGCAAATGCGAAAATTTTGGCAAAGTCCTCATCCCTAAAGCCTGATTGCCTTATTTATGATCTGGAAGACTCGGCGATTGAAGATGAAAAAAACGCTGCTCGTGAGCGATTGGACTCTCATTTGGTTGAGATGAAAGATCAGAACATACAAAGTCTAATTCGTATCAATTCAGCAGATAGTCCCCACTTTGATGAAGATTTGAAACTTGTTGCCAAGGCAAGTTCAGACAACAAGGTTCAAGGTGTGGTTTTGCCCAAAGTCGACAACGCTGCACAAATACAGGCTTTGGAACAAGGGTTGGAAAACCTGAAGGCAAACCCAGGCATCCATTTATGGGCCATGATAGAAACACCGCTGGGTGTTTTGAACGCAGAAAAAATAGCAACTTCAAGCACGAACCTGAAAGGTTTTATTTTGGGTCTGGAAGACTTAAGAACCAGCCTTAACATAGATCTTAACCAAGATCGGTCCAATGTGTCATTTACCATGCAAAAGTTGGTCATGGTCGCTAAGGCGTTCGACATGTTGGCGATCGACGCTGTCTGCAAAACTTATCAAGATCAGAACCAACTTCGTCATGAATGCGAAACTGCTTTAGGATTGGGATTTGATGGAAAGTCGCTTATTCACCCAAGTCAGATTGAACCAGCAAACGAAGTGTTCGGTATTTCAAAAGATGCGCTTGATAAAGCACATGCAATAATTGACGCATTTGAAGACGCACAAAACGATGGCAAATCAATCGCGACACTCGACGGTTCCATGGTTGAGCAACTTCATTTTGAAGCGGCAAAACGTCTAGTACTTAAACAGCGTGGTTTTGATTCTTAATGCGGTTCAAGAAATTTGCTTCTGGATTTTTACTGTCCCTGTTCATATTGAATCAAATCAATGCGCAAGAACCACAAACGTCGGTTTATGACGATTGCATCGCGCTTGCCAACGTTGATCCTAATTTGGCAATTGGTCGCGCGAACCGACCCGATTTGGCTGGCACTCAAAGTGGTTGGCATTGCCAAGGTGTTGCCTTGTATCAGCTCGGTAGGTTCGAAGAAGCCGGCGACATATTTGCAGAACTTTCTGATGCTTTGGCGAACCAAGCAAGTGAGGCCACCCCAAACATAGAGTTGATCGTTCAAACAGCGGAAGCATACTCAAACGCGTTGCAATCAAACGATCAGCAAGTGTTTGACAAAGCACTAAAATGGACAAGGCGCTGGTCAGATGTTGAACCGCAAAACATTGAAAGCTGGTTTCTACAAGCTGAGCTTTTGTCATCTAATGGCGCTGCGGCAAGTGCTTTGATCCCCGCACTTCAGGCTCAGTCACTGGCCAAATTTGAACAACGCCCACGCGCGTTGGCTGTCACCGCTGGCATAAGAATAAAAACAGGTGACTTGGTAAACGCACAAGATGACTTATACACGGCCCTTGAAATTAACCCAAACGACGAAACCAGCTTATATGTTTTGGGGCACTGGTATTGGGCGCAAGGCGACACGAAAAACGCCAAGGAAGTTTGGCAAAAGTTGAAAAATGTTTCACGTGAAAAACAGTGGCGTGACCTTGCTGAACAAGAGTTATCACGCCCTTAATATTTAGAGTTTAAGCATCTGGTGCTGGCATTTGGTTTGGGCACCGTTTCCATTTGTTCGGACAAATGCGACCGCCATTGCTGGAACAATAAGACGGTTCAGCGCTTAGCTTTTGCTGAACTTGGTCCGCCAAAGCGTTTACAAATGACGCACGAGCATCAACTGTTGGCACACGTACATACGCCGGGACACCATGTTCTTCGGCAACCTCTTTATACTCTATGTCCAGCTCTACCAATGTTTCCGAATGTTCTGAGACAAAGGCAACAGGCACAACAACAACGGGTTTACCCTCTGCACCAGCTTGCTTGATCTCAACTTCAGTATCAGGGTCAATCCACTTCAAAGGGCCAACACGTGACTGGAACGTAACTTTCCAATCCATATCTTTGTCAGCCATTTTTTTGACAATCGCTTCAACCGAACGCTCAATTTGCATTTGGTAAGGGTCGCCCTTTTTAATGTTTCGTTCTGGCAAACCATGTGCTGAAAACAAAACGCGTGGCTCGCCTTTGTTGGCACTGCGTGCCTTTGCCAAACCGTCTTTGGTCAAGCTGGCCATAGCCTCAACAAATCCAGGGTCTTCTGGGTAACAACAAATGGTCCAGGTTGGAATATCCAACCCAATTTTCTTCGCAGCTTCATCCCAAACACGAACTGATGAACCAGTGGTCGCACGGCTATACTGTGGGTACATTGGCAACAGGACAATGCGATCTGGCGCATAGTCTTTTACCATTTGTGCCGTTGCATCTGTCATTGGATTCCAGTAGCGCATGGCAACAAAAGTTTTAACTTTGCCAAGGCCCATTTGTGAACCATTCAGAATTTCATCAAGCGATGTAGCTTGCTTAATTGTATTTGGTAAAATCGGCGATGATCCACCCATGCTAGCATAAATTTCACGTGCAATTGGCGCGCGTTTTTTTGATGCATATTTAGCGATCAACCAGCGGATAGGCGTTGGCGCTTCAATAATGTTCGGGTCATTAAACAGATTGAACAGAAAAGGTTCCACAGCCTCTGGCGAGTCTGGTCCACCATATTGCAACATGATGACAGCGGTTTTTAAGTCCTGATTATCGGTCATCATGGTCATTAAAGGCCTATTCTTTTTACAAATTGTTCCACGTGGGAAATTGGTGTTTGGGGTATGATACCATGCCCCAAGTTAATGACATGAGCGCGACCATCCATAGCAGTTAAAATACGGTCAACCTCAGCATCAAGTGCCGCACCACCAGCGACCAACGCAATTGGGTCCAAATTACCTTGAAGGGCATTTGCCTTGGTCAAGTTTTCACGCGCCCACTCCGGCGCCAAAGATGTGTCCAACGCCAAACCTTCCGACATGCCATCATAGTCCGTCAAAGCTGGTCCAACACCACGTGCAAACACAATAAATGGTATATCAGGATTAGTTTTGCGAACACCCGCGATTATCCGCTCGATCGGCTTTCGTGACCAAAGTTCGCGTTGATTTGGGCTAAGTGCACCGGCCCATGTATCAAACAGTTTCAATACTTCCGCACCAGCTGCTGCCTGTTGGTTTAAATAATGGATGGTGGACTCCACCAAAACATCCATCAATTTACCAAAGGTGTCCGGCTGACAAAAAGCCCAGTCTTTGGTTTTGGCAAAATCTTTAGAGCTACCACCCTCGACCATGTAAGTTGCAACTGTCCAAGGTGCGCCTGCAAAACCGATTAAGGTGGTTTTGTCAGCATCAAGTTCTGTGCGAAGGCCAGAAACAGTCTGATAGACAGCGCCAACTTTAGCGTCAAAAGCAATGGGATCAAAAGTTGGTAATACATCACCTTTAGATAAGGCTTCCAACACAGGGCCCCTGCCCTCAACAAATTTTAAGTCTTGGCCCAAACCCAAAGGTACGATCAATATGTCAGAGAACAAAATGGCTGCGTCAAAACCGAAACGACGAATTGGCTGAAGCGTAACTTCAATCGCCGTTTCAGGGTTTAAGCATAGATCCAGAAACGATCCTGCCTCTTTGCGTACAGCACGGTACTCTGGTAAATAACGTCCAGCCTGACGCATCATCCATGCCGGAGATCTTTTTTCAGTAGATCTGTCATTGGATTGACCATCAAGGGTTCGAAGAAAAAGCGATTTTTGTGAAGATGTAGATTTCATGGGTGAAAATTCGCAGTCCTTAAGCGCTCAATCAATAAGAATCTTTTTTTAAGAAAAAATTGTTTTTGTTTTTGTGTAGGTAGAATCATGGGGATTAAATTTTATACACATAAAACCCACAGATATGCCTACAGCATTTATAGAAAGACAGGTGTCTTGTATATCATGTGGATAAGTGTGGGGATGACTCTTTCGCAAATGAGTCGTGCTTGTTCTTCACCGGAGTCTTTATAGGGTATAGAAATATGATTTAGAGCTGATTTGTTGGTTAGGATTGGATTTATACACAAGCAATTTTCAACTGTGGGGTTTAGGTTGGTTGATGTGTATATGTAAAAACTTATCCAAGGGTTAAAACATAGCTTTATTATATGCCTGTTTTATCAAGTTTTATTCATATGTTTATCCACAGGGTTGTACGCTTGTACTTGGCAGAGACTCTGAAGAATTTATGCGTTTATTTTTAGAGATTTTCGTCCAACGTTGAAATCATATGATCTAGCGGGATGAAATTCCTTGTCTTAATAGACAAGGAAAATTGTTTCACGTGAAAAACTCAAATTTGAAAAACAGTTTTTAGAAAAACAGCTTGTTTCCAAGTTCGGCTTCTAAGCCAGAATAAAGTCCTGCGACTTCTTCTTCATACCCATTGTACTTAAGCGTTGGGCGACGTTCGTTTGTGGCAATGTCACGTTCTGTTGCTTGGCTCCACCTTTTGTGGGGAACCTCTGGGTTTACGTTTGCCCAGAAACCATACTCACGTTTTTGCAGTTGTTCCCAAAAACCAACCGGACGTCTTTTTGTAAAGGAAATTTTCACAATACCTTTGACGTGTTTAAAACCATATTTCCAAGGTAGGTGTAAACGAAGTGGTGCACCATTTTGTTTTGGTAAGGGTTTTCCGTAAAGTCCTGTGACCATGAAGCTTAGTTCGTTTGTTGCTTCTTCAATTGTCATGCCGTCGATATAAGGCCACGGGTACCATGGTGATTGTTTAATGCCACGCGCTTGGTTTGGGTCAGAGAAGGTTTCAAACCGCAAGTATTTGGCATCACTTGTTGGTTCAACTGCTTTGACCAGTGCTGCCAAGGAAAAGCCAGACCAAGGAACAGTCATAGCCCAAGCTTCTACACAGCGGTGGCGATAAATACGTTCTTCAAGCGGCATAGAGCTTAGCATTCTGTCAATGTCCCAGACACCGGGCTTATTGACGTGACCATCAATTTCGACGGTCCAAGGGCGAAGACTTAGTTTTTGTGCTGCTTTGGAAATGCTTTTGGAGGAGCCAAATTCGTAATAGTTATTGTAAGAAGTGGCAATGTGTTCTGGTGTAAGTGGGTTTATGCCATTCGCATATTTGGCGTTTAACGGTGCTGGGTAGAGACCTGATGATGGATCATCTGATGCAATTGCTGATTGACCTGAAAAACCCAAACCAGTCGCAGCTAACCCAGTGCCCAATAGACCTGCGGATTTAATCAATTGGCGTCGGTTCATGTAGATTGATTCAGGTGTTACTTGTGATTCGGCAATTTCCCACCGCTTTTTGACGCGTGTTAGCATGTTACTTCTCCAAAATGTTGATTAGAGTGTTAACATACAAATCGGCGTTTTTGCGATTGGTCGCGGAAATGTTATAAAGTGTTTTCACGGTAGAAAAGGCAGGTTAGTTTAAATTCATGGTAAAATTAAAAAATACAGAAGGCTTGAGCGAAGACGAGATCAACGCAAAGGCAAACGCAAAATCTGAAAAACGTAAAGCTGCTCGCGATCGTTTGTTGGAAAACAAGACCGTGGAAAAGGGCTTGCTGATTGTTCACACAGGAACAGGCAAAGGTAAATCTACCGCTGCTTTTGGTCTGGTAACACGTGCTATTGGTAATGATATGAAAGTCGGTGTTATCCAGTTTGTTAAAGGCAAATGGGAAACGGGCGAACGCGTTGTTTTGGAAGCTTTTCCAGACCAGGTCAAAATTCAAACCATGGGTGAAGGTTTCACGTGGGAAACACGTGACCGTGCACGCGACATTGAAGCCGCTAATGGTGCATGGGACATGGCAAAAGCCATGATTGAAGATGCACGTGAAAACGGTGCTTATGATCTTATTTTGCTTGACGAAATTAATATCTGTTTGCGGTACGATTATTTAGACATTGAAGACGTGGTGAAAACCCTGTCAGCACGACCAGATATGTTGCACGTCATTGCGACGGGTCGGAACGCCAAGCCAGAGTTGATTGAAGCCGCTGACTTGGTGACTGAAATGACTTTGGTCAAACACCCTTTCCGCGAGCAAAATGTACGTGCGCAAAAAGGCATCGAGTTTTAAGTTACATTCATGACCGCAAAAGCCATCATGTTTCAGGGCACAGGCTCTGACGTTGGTAAGTCACTGGTTGTGGCGGGCCTTTGTCGTGCCTTTGTTAATCGTGGATTAAAGGTAAAGCCCTTTAAACCGCAAAACATGTCAAACAACGCTGCGGTTACGGCTGACGGTGGTGAAATTGGTCGGGCCCA
>JBMYWL010000018.1:0-14264 GCA_049607365.1 Alphaproteobacteria bacterium
TCGCCTTAAACGCCTTAATGGCCGTTCGAGAAGGCCGAACGCTGGACGACGCCCTGACACCTGCTATGGCTGATTTGAGCGTGCGTGATCGCGCCCTTGCCAAGCGATTGGCGACGGGAACCTTGCGTTCAATGGCGATACTCGACACCAAAGCCAAAGCGTTTATGAAACGCAATTTTCCGGCTAAGGCATTGAAAGCACGCATGGTTTTGAACATGGGCTTGTATCAGTTGGCCGACAGCGACAGCCCAGACTACGCGATCAACTCCACCTGCTTGAATTTGTTGGGCAGTCAAAGATACAAGGTTTACAAACCAGTGGTTGACGCCGTTTTGCGCAAGGTTGCGGCAGAACGCGATGCCTGGATTACCGAGTTCGAAGAAGGACGCGCGCTTTGGTTACCGCGCTGGCTGAAGGAAAAATGGGGCCACGACTTTGGTGAGAACCGCCTGAACGCCATTACATCTAGCGCCAGCAACATTCCCGTAACAGATCTTATGTTTGGTTCTGTTGAAAGACGCACTGCATTCGTGGAAGCGCTTGATGGCGAGCACCCGTGTTTCGAGTTGCCAAACGGTGGATTAAGACTGGCGACAGGTCACGGACCAATCGTCAAACTACCGTTTTTTGACGAAGGTGATTGGTGGGTTCAAGACTTCGCTGCGACCATGCCGGCTATAGTTTTAGCTGAAGGGTTTGATGACGGTTTGAACGGCAAACACGTGCTGGATTTATGCGCGGCACCTGGTGGAAAAAGCTTACAGTTAGCCGCTTTGGGCGCTAAAGTCACCGCGGTTGAAATATCTGAAACGCGCGCGCAACGCTTGATCGAAAACGTTGATCGTTGCGGCGGCGGCCTCGCCGGACACGTCCGTGTGCTGGTTGAAGACGCCTTGGCACTTGAAGAGGCTGACAAGTACGACGCCATTTTGATTGATGCCCCTTGTGGCGCTAGCGGCACTTTAAGGCGTCACCCAGAATGGCCGTACATCCGCGACCGTGAAAGCCACTTGGACAACCTCGACATTCAGAGAAAGCTGCTTGAAAAATCAGCTAAGCTATTGAAAAATAATGGTAAAATTGTTTATTCTGTGTGCTCGATCGACCCTGAAGAAGGCCGCAAACAGATCATCGGCATACGGCCTTTGTTACAAACAGAATTGTTTGATGCTTTTAAAGGCACTTTACCAAACGCGTTGATCCACAAAGGAACGGTTAGAACTTTCCCTGACAGTTGGGCAAGCGACGACACCGAGCAAAACATCTACCAAGGCATGGATGGCTTCTTTATTGGCCGACTTAGCTTGCCTTAAGACTTCAAGGCATCCAACTCAACATCAAACGCGACTTTGGTCCGGTCATATAACTTAGTGAGTGACGCGAATGACTTGGCAGTCAAAGCTAAGTCCCCGTCGGTGGCTGCGTATTCAGCGTCCTTCGCTGCGTTTGAAACTGCCATTGCGCCAAAGGTAGCAGAAGATCCTTTAATGGTGTGGGCTTCATGGCGTGACTTGTCCAAGTCCCCTGCTTTCAACGCAACGTCAAGCGCGATGACTCGCAAATCCATCTCTTCAATGAAACCACCAACCAATACACGGATGATGTCTGGGCCTGTATCGTTTGCCAACTGACGTAGAACCGCCTTGTCGATCAACCCGTCAGTGCGGGCAGCCGCAGTCGCATCAGCAAGCGCCATGGCACTTTCGGCCTTTGCCAAAATTGCGGCTTCGCTTTCAGCTTTCTTCGATGATGTAGACGGCTTTTTTCTTGTTGTTTTCGGGGTTGTTTTCGGGGTTGTTTTAGCGGCTGGTTTTGGCGTTGTTCCATCAGCTTTTTTAGCTGAAGTTTTGGCTTTCGCAGCAGGTTTCGCACCTGTTTTATCCGCCGTTTTAACCGCAGTTTTTGGGGTTGCCTTCGTTGCTTTCTTGGTCTTAACCGCTGTTTTCACCCCTGCATCAGCCGCTTTTTCGGTGTCAGAAACCGCTTTTACCGTCGATTTAGTGGCTTTAGTCTCACTCTTTTTTGGAGTCTTAGGTGATTCTTTTGGAGTCTTCGTTGTCGCTTTAACAGCCTTTGGCTTGGTGGTTTTTGAAACTGTCTTAGTAGCCGCATCTGGAGCGGTTTCTGGTTTGGCTTCTGGTGCTGATTCTGTGATGGTTTTTGGCTTGACCGTAGACTTAGTAGCCGTCGTTTTCTTAGCTGGTGTTTTCTTCGCAACAGCTGCTTTCTCTGAAGGTTTTTTCTCGGAAGTCTTTTTGACTGTCGCCTTCTTGGCAGCTGGTTTTTTAGCGACTGGTTTTTTAACGGTGGCTTTCTTAGCAGGGGCCTTCTTGGCAGGGGCCTTTTCTGGCGCAGGTTCCTTAGCTTCAACCTTGTCGGTTGTCTTAACTTCAGGTGCTTTTACAACTTCTGCGACGCTTGCCTTCGGCGCTGCTTGCACAACATCTTCAACAGATTTCGTAACCGTTTTTTCAACTTTATCAGTTGAAGTCTCTGAGCCCGATGAGGAATGAGAAGCTGACTGTGATTTTGATTGTGATTCTGACTGTGATTCTGATGGTGATGTTTGCGCCATTTTCGCTTTCAAATATGAAAGCCACTTATTGATGATTGAAAACATTGCCGACTTCTCCAAAGGTTTTGCCAAAAAGTCATCCATTCCGACTTCTAGGCATTTTTCACGGTCCGACGCCAAAGCATTGGCGGTCAGGGCGATGATGGGTGTGGATTGAGATTCAAGTTTGTCCGACGCACGGATTGTCGTGGTCGCGGTCAGGCCGTCCATGCGTGGCATGGAAATGTCCATGAACACAAGGTCGTAAGTGTTGGCCGCCATAGCTTCGACAGCTTCAACACCATCGTTGGCGATTGTTATGTCCAGTCGCTGGTCTTTCAACATGGCCTTAGCGACCGTTATGTTGATTTGACTGTCTTCGACCAGCAACACTGACCAATTGCCACCGTTTTTGCCCTCTTCCAAAGCAGATTGGGCAATGGGTGCTGCTGTTTCGTCCAACTGTTCAACGGCTTGATCTTTTGATTCGGTTAAGGGCAGAATAAAGTAAAAATTTGACCCCTGACCTTTTACAGAATCGACAGCAATGCGTCCGTTCATAGCCTCTACAAGACGCTTACAAATTGCTAAGCCAAGGCCCGTACCACCAAATTCGCGGCTGGTTGCAGCATCTGCCTGCATGAAAGGCGAGAACAAGGCTTCTTGGGTTTCAGCATCAATGCCGATGCCTGTGTCTTGAATTTCAAAACGCAGTTGGTGTTGGGTTGCGTCGTCCAATATTCGCGGTGCTGTTTCTGGCAACACCCGCAAGGTGACAGAACCGTCCCGCGTAAACTTAATTGCGTTACCAAGCAAATTTAGCAGCACTTGGCGCAATCGACTTGGGTCTGCAACCAAACGCTTGGGCAAATCCGGATGAAGGTCCAGCTTTAGGTCCAACCCTTTTTCATCTGCGGTGGCACTCATTAAGTCTATGGCGCCGCTCGCTAAGGGTGCCAAATCAAACGGTAGCTCCTCGAACAGCATTTTGCCAGATTCGAACTTTGACAAGTCCAAGATGTCGTCAAGGATGGTCAAGAGACTGTGGGCGGAGTCTGTTGCTGTTTGTGCGTAAAACTGCTGTTGCTTGTTTAGGCTGGTTTCCATGAGCATGGAGGTCATGCCCAACACACCGTTCATTGGGGTGCGAATTTCGTGACTCATCATCGCCAAGAAATCTGATTTGGCGCGGTCACCCGCCTCGGCTTGTTCCTTGGCTGTTAACAGCTCATTTTCGCGATTTTTCACTTCACTGATATCGGTCGAAATGAGGATTGTTCCGCCAGACGGCGTGGCTTTTTCCGCCAACCGCACCCAGCGGCCGTCCGACAAAGGCTCTTGTACAACGGGGCCATGTTTTCGGTGTGCTTCTTCGCGCTTATCAATCCAAGCGTCACTGTTCTGTTGGGCGTTGGTGAAGGTACCCAAATCAGCAGATCGACGAAACAAATCTGTGTATGAAGCACCGTGAACTTTCTCATTTTCGGAAAAACCCAGATCTTCATAAAATCTGGAATTACTCATGACCAGACGATCATCAGCATCAAACAAAGCAAATGCATCTGGCATAGTGGACACCGCACTGGCGAGGGTGTTTTCTGATGACTGGGCGCGTTTACGCTCCCACACCAGCAAGAAGAACAGGAACGAGCCCAACAACAAAATGCCGATGATGGCGAAGGTGATGCGTTGGTAAATGGCGGTCGCACGTTCACGGATAATGCGGACGTTTTGTTCCTGTCCCAATGCCGCCAAACGCGGATACACATGCATTTCCGATTCAAACAAACGTATGTCTTCGCGGATTTCGCGGAGCTGCCTGAAACTTAGCTGCTCAACATTTTCAATACGTTTTTCAATCAAGAACAAGCGTTCCTGAAGTGCTGAAATGCTACCCAATGCTGCGGTCATGTTGGAGAAAGACTGGGTCGAGTGACTGCTTTTCACAAGTTCCAATCGACTCCACAAACTGTCGTAACGGTCTTTAACCTGCGTTGCCGTGACGTTGGGGTCTTCAAGGGCATAACGATCCAAGGAGCTTGAAAATTTCAGCAGTACGACTTCAATTTCGCTCAGTCCCAGATATGGACTGTCATTGGCGTCAACTTGAACCAGGTCATTCTGTTTCTTCAGGTCAAAGAATGTAAAGAAAAGATAAACGAACAGTGCCAGCATTGCCAATGCAGCAAGGGGTACAGAAAACCGTTCCCATCCCCAATTCGATTTAACTTTTGGCATTTATTTGGTCCTTACCCCCAACATATAGGGCATTTGGGCACTTCTTCACCCATATATAGTTCTTTCCCCCGTGTGTAAGCCATTTGTTGGGAATCGACAAGACTCCATACAAGTTCTAAGTTAACAAACAGATACCCAGTGTGTGAACAACAAGCAGAGCGCGAACAACACACAACACAAATTATTATTGAAGGTCAGACCACAAATGAACACGCCAACAGACAAGCCAGTTGATTTGTCACATCCGGTTGATTTGTCACATATAGACACGTGGGTGTTTGACTTAGACAATACCCTGTACCCATTTCAGTGTCGTTTGTTCGAACAGGTCAGCAAGAAAATTACTGCCTTCGTGTCAAACGCCTTAAATCTTGATGAAGCCGAAGCAAAGAAGGTTCAACGCGCGTATTTTTTAGCGCACGGCACGACCCTGAACGGCTTAATGATTAACCACGACACAGACCCGGACGAATACTTGCCGTATGTTCACAACATCGACTACAGCATTCTTCCCAAAGCCCCAGAATTGCGTGAAGCGATTGCGGCTTTACCCGGCCGTAAGTTGATTTTCACCGCGGCTTCAACATCCCATTGTCATTCAGTTCTGAACGTCATGGGTCTAAACGGATTGTTTGATGCTTTTTTTGACATTCGTGACGGGCAGTACGAACCAAAACCCAGAGACATGCCGTATGACCTGTTTTTCAAAAAACATGAAATAGATGGGGCAAAGTCAATTTTCTTTGAGGATTCAGCGCGTAATTTGGAACCTGCCAAACGAAGGGGTATGACGACTGTCTTCATGGAGAATGACAGCGATTGGGCTCAACCTGCACCAGACGCTGATTATATCGACCACCGCGTTGAAGATTTAAACGCGTTTTTACGCAGCCTTGTTTAAACAGAAAAAAGGCAGGAGCAGCCGTCACCGCCCCCGCCAAAGTTGCTTCAGGAAAATTAAGGCGCGTCAAAAATAAGCCGCGCCTTTGTTCTAGAAATTACTCTAGAATTTGGTAACGGCGTTAATGAACACGCCTTGAGAGCCAGCATTCAGGTTGGTCAAATCATCTGAGATATCAGAGAAGTTGTAACCAACACCAACCTTCAGGTTCTTGCCAAAGTGACGGTAGATTGTCGCCAAGGCACCAACGCGGGTTGAGCCAATTTGTGACTGGTGCAACGCACGAACTTCGACAGTTGCGTCCCAGTCGCGAACCACGTGCCAGTCAGCACGAAGAACACCAAGCTGTACGGTCGATGCTTGCCAGTCGTCAGTGTTACGAGACGAAGTCGTTTCACCAAACTTCAGGCCGTATTTGGCACCAATGGAAAGGTTCTTGGTCATCTGGTAAATAACATCAGCTGACACAATGTGACTACGTTGTTTGTAGTTCGCGTTTGCGCCTGTTGATGTCACCTGCTGAGATGATGGTAAGTCATAGTAACCGCGATAGCTAAACAGTGCGTTTAGATTATCGTTTTTGGTTGGACGGTAAGCAAAGCCAACCGAACCTTCAATGAAGTCACCATCTTTGAAGTTACCATTGGCTTGAGACATAACCACGTTCAACTTGGCTTGCATGCGCCAGTTCGGGTTAAAGGTTAAACCAGCCTTTGCACGCGCAAGGTAAGTTGTGCGCTCTGTTCCGGCAGTCTCATCTTTATCCAAACGTGCTTCCAAGCCACCACCAATGTTGAAACCATCAGTTTTGTAGCCAAGTGTACCGCTAACCGCTGTACGTTTTACATCATTGCCCGCCGTGTCCATAACAGAACCAACTTCGAAGTTGGCACCAAATGTCCAAGCGTCAGACGGTACGTACTCAATACCGTAAGCGTGTGTTAAAGCGTTTACACCACGGTCACCGTGCTTAATACGCTCTTCACCATAAACGGTAAGTGCATCTGTGTAACGTGAGCGGCCACCAAAGGTCAAAGTTCCCAGGTCATCGGCGTATGTACCGCCGCCGCCTGTGCCCGTGCCTGTGTTTGTACGGCTGGCAACTTCATAAGCCAAATAGGTCGAGGTACGGTCAGAGATTTGATACTCGGCAGATGCTTTACCACCAAGACCACCATCGCCTGTTGAAACCTCACCACCGATCGACAAACGATCCGTGATTTTTGCCTTACCGCCGACACCAATTCTGGAGTTTCGGCTACGTGAAGCACCTTTGCTGACAGTTGTTTGACCAAAGACATAAGCCTCATAATCATCAGCTTTAATGCCTAGTTTTCCGCCAACATCCAGACGATCTTCACCCGTGCTGTCAGTTGTGTAACCAACACCCACGCCTGCGTTAAAGCGGTCACCAAAGTTGAATTCTGCGTCAGCTTTGGCTGTTTGCTTGCTTATTCCGGTAGTTTGGTTGTCATTCACGTTGAATTGGCCGCGAATGTTTACAAAGTCACCGACTGGAATGGTGGCCTGGACGCCCATGTCCATTACCTCGTCGGTTGTGTCTTGCCCTTCCGAAGAAAAGCCAGCTTCACGCTTTTGGACATAAGCGTTTGCTGTCGCACCGGTTAGTCCACCGACTTCACCCAAATCAACCCCTGCTTCTAATCTGTAAGCATTGGCTTTTGTAGATGTACCAGTGTTATTTCCTGTCACTATAGTGTCATATCCACCGTCACTTGAGGATGTGCTGTAATCAGCTACCGCATTTGACTGTGCGAATTCACCTTTAATGTAGGTGCCAGCGTTCAAGCGAACCAAAGCGTCCACTTCAACCAAGCTTTCCTTAACTGAATTCACGTCTTCGTAGTGGGCTGTACCACCAACGCGCAAAATATCACCAACCCATGCTTGCGCACGACCACCGAAGGACATGCCATCAACATCGTTAAGCGCGGGTGTATATTCATAACGTGCCACAAGGAACTGCGGGTGACCGTCTAGGTTAGAGTTTGAGACAATGAAACCATCATCAGCTGTGCCCGCCAATGGTGCGAACAGAATGATGCGACCCTGAATGTAGTCGATGTCATAGTCTTCATTGGCAACAAGTTTACGACTTTGAAGAACGGTACCTGTTGTTTGGTCACGTACTTCAATGCGAACTTCTTCACCAGCTGACTGAATGTCTTGACGGTTTAGGAAATAAACGGATCCACCAGTACCACGGAACACATCTGTTTGTGGTAGGGAGTCTGGCTGGGCGGCAAAGCCCTCTACCTGATAACGCTTTTCACCGAAGCTGGTTTGGCTTTGCGAGTTGTATCGCAGCTGTGCACCATACAGTGAGCGGCGAATTTGTGCCAAATCTGCACCCACGATCTGTGTTTTGTAGCTACCCCACATAACATGGCTTTCACCACGTTCCAACTTCACGAAAATGTTGCCCTGACCAGCTGTCAGGTCCTCAGTCGTCGCGTCATCACCGTAAATCGGATAATGTTTGTCAGGGTCGATGCGATTCAAAACACCATTTGGATCTTTTGAGGTGAACTTTTTGGCCAAGTTGCCCAAGTCATCTTCAGTCGTGTCCAACATGGCGGTAAGCAGGTATTTACCCTGAATTTTGCCACGCAAGAAGAACGCCGCACGTCCGACAACATCAACTTCAGCCTTATCAGCTTCTTTAAAGCCAGTAAGCTCTGTTGGGCCTGAACTTGTGCCAGCACCAACTGTCAAGTCACCCATGGCAACATAAAACCAGTTGTTTGCAGGAATTGACAGGTTTCTCTGGAATTCTAAACCACGGTCGTTCGGGTCAAGGGCCGCAATGACAACGTTGTGGTTACCAGGCGGCAAAATCTCTTTAATCACAAAACCGCCCGTGTCAGAAACAGGAACCGGAATGCCCATAACAAAAATACGGTGTCCCTCTGGGATCATCTTGCCGTGCACTGTTACTGCACCACCGTGAATATCAATGTTCTTTGTCGTTAGGCGATTTTTACCGTAAGCGGCCAAAGCCTCTTTCGCGACCGAAACTTCGTCACCGGTTGAGCGCTGAGATTTATCAACTTTCAGCAGCTTCGGCTCGGTTTCATCAAACTTGCCATCTTCACCATAAAGACGAAGAACGTATGTCAAATCACGCCCATGTGCTTTTGTAGACTGCCAGGTTGTCGCTTTTCCCGGAATAACTTTAACAACTTCGCGTGGCGTCCCATCGACGGATTTGTTAGCTGAGAAAATACGAATTTCTGCGTCTTTAATGAACGCACCGTAGTTCCAGTAAGTGAAAAACTGAACGGCACCGACGTTTTCACCCACCGAACGGCGAATGGCTTCAACGTTGGCAGCACGGTCCAAGTCTTCAATATCAACCTGTACGTGGATGTCCATGGCATCCAGTGCCACATCCATTGTTCTTTGGTCATCTTCAGCCGCAGCGGTGTTTACGTCACCAAAAATGGGAACACCGTCAACCATTATGTTAAAGGGTGTGCCAGAGTCAACTGCTGTACCCGCGTCTTGAATCTCCGCTTCCTGGTTCAGCACAATACGTTCTTGTCTGACATCACCAGAATTGGAAAACACGTTGCCAACGACATTGCTCACCGCGTTTTTAGCACCTTGAACAATACCCTGACCATGCGCAGGTGCCGGAACAGCACTTATAAGCGCCACCCCTACCAACGTCCCAGCCAATGTCGAAGCAGCTGTGGTTGATAAAACACGCAGCCTTCTAGATGGGTTAAACATAAAAAACTCCAGACCTTTGATCTTTTCCTGATTGGTGACGCCATTCGTTAAAGTCCCACGGTCAGAATTACCCTGAGAGTCTAATTTCGCAGCCTTACAACATTTAAGAGCGTTAAATTTCGCTTTTATGTTCATCACCATTACACTTTTCTTTATTCCTGTTTCTGACGATCACCCGAAATACGGCAAACGCACTGAACAGTCTTTTTCACACAGAAGTGTTCTTCAGGTGTAATTCAGCAATTCATATGCCAATCAAACCGCATCTATCTAAAATTCGTACAAAATTGGAGTCGACTCTAGAACGGCTTGAATCATTAAAAGATTCGTGGAGTCTGGGCCACAGTGTGACATTGGCTTCTGTTGCAAATTGGTAACGCCAAAAATGTCAAAACGGTAAAATGTTGCTTTTCTTTTAACCTGTTGTTCAGAAATGCGAGTGGCAATTCCCCCCACCCCGTCGCTTCGAACATCTTGTGTTCTTTCAGTCACTAGACCACTAAAATGCAATTTCTAATGCGAATTCAGGCGTATGCAGTGGTATTCGGGTGACACATTTGAGCATTTTGGGTCAATTTGACGTCAAACCCCAATAGCAAACTGAAAATTCTAATGTTGGGACGGTAAGTACTCATCTTCGGCCAAATCACTGAAAGTCGTGCTTGGTCCGTCGAAATGCAAGTCAATATCGCCCACAGGACCGTGTCTCTGTTTACCGATAATCACTGTCGCCTTGTTGCGCGCATACTCCATTTGCTCTTGCCAACGCGCCAGCTTCTCGGTGTATTTATCCCTATCATCAAACGCGGCGCTGGGCTCAGATTTCTCCAAATAGTATTCTTCACGATATACAAACATAACCACGTCGGCATCTTGCTCGATAGATCCAGACTCACGTAAGTCGGACAACATAGGCTTTTTGTCTTCACGCTGTTCGACCGCACGGCTTAGCTGAGCCAGCGCCAACACAGGGACATCCAGCTCCTTGGCGATTGCCTTCAAACCACGTGTAATCTCTGATACTTCCTGTACACGGTTTTCTGAACCACCAACAGAAGCGCGCATCAGCTGTAAGTAATCCACCACAATCATATCTAGCCCGTGCTGGCGTTTAATGCGCCTTGCACGCGTACGAAGGGCACCCACAGTAATCGCTGGTGTATCATCAATGAACAGGCTGAGGTTTTCAATTTCTTGCGCTGCCGCCAATACAACCGTCATCTCGTGGTCTTCAATGGCACCACGACGAATTTTGTCTGACGAGACATTAGACTCACCCGCCAAAATACGCATGGCAAGCTGTTCAGCCGACATCTCAAGGCTGAAAAAGATTACTTTTGACCCTTCGATGCGTGCAGCATTATAGGCAATGTTTGCCGCAAGCGCGGTCTTACCCATGGCCGGACGCCCGGCCAAAATCAGCAAGTCTGAACGGTGTAAACCACCAAGTTTGTTGTTCAGGTCACGCAGGCCCGTGTTCACACCAACCAAAGCAGTGTCACGTTTATATGCTGCTTCGGCGGTTGATACGGCACTTCGCATCGCTTCCATAAAGCTCTGTGGACCATTGTCAGCGTCGCCAAACTCGGCGAGCTTAAACAGCTTGTCCTCCAAACCCTCAATCTGAAGGGTCGCAGGCTCGTCAAGGTGCATGGTCTGGGCTTGGTCAATGGTTCCCTGCCCCAAGTCGATCAATTCACGACGCAAATGCAGGTCAAAAATGGTGTTGCCATAGTCCTTCGCGTTGGAAGCTGGCATGGCGTATTTTTGAAGGTTTTTCAGATAATCACCACCGCCTACATCACTCAAGGCTTCATCTTGATCAAAGAAATTGCGCAGTTGCACAGCGTCCGCCACATGCCCCTTGTCAATCAGCTTGCGACATGCCGCAAAAATGCGCCCGTTGACGGGGTCCGCAAAGTGTTCTTCGCGCAGATAATCCCCCACAGCCTCAAACGCACGGTTGTCGTACAATATGGCGCCCAGCAGAGATTGCTCGGCTTCATAGTTACGCGGCGATTCATGGGCTGCATCTGTTGCAGAAAAATCGTCTTGCTCGAATGTGGAGATATTTGCTTCTGACATGGTCTGTTCTTACCAGATAAATTTGCACCGGTGGACTCATAAAAAAAGCCCGATGAAATAATCACCGGGCTTTTCAAATTTTTATGAAGAAGAGTTTACTCTTCTGTAGAATCTTCACCTGACTCGTCAGATGCTTCTTCCATCTCGCCTTCAAGCTCTTCCAACGCTGATGGATCTTCAAGAAGACCTTCGTTGATTAGCTGAGATTGAGCTTCATCAGCAGACTTAGCAACGTTAACTTTCACCAACGTGCTCACCTCTGGGTGAAGACGAATGCGAATGTCATGAACGCCAAGCATTTTGATTGGGCCTTCCTGAACAACCTGACCACGGCTGATGGTAACACCTTCAGCTGTTACACCTTCAGCGATGTCACGGCTGTTTACAGAACCGTAAAGCATGCCAGCGTCAGATGCCTGACGAACAACGGAAATAATCATTCCGCCCATGCCTTCAGCTGTACGCTCTGCTTCTTCACGAAGCTTAAGGTTGTCAGCTTCAATCTGCACACGACGTGCTTCAAAAGCTTCTTGGTTTGCCTTGCTTGCACGAAGCGCCTTGCCTTGTGGCAAAAGGTAGTTACGTGCGTAACCAGGCTTAACGTTAACGATCTCGCCGATTAGGCCAAGCTTTTCAACGCGCTCTAATAGGATAACTTGCATTGTCGTTTCTCCCTATTGGTCGCTATATGGCAACAAAGCCATGTAACGTGCACGTTTAATAGCGTTAGACAGCAGACGCTGTTTTTTGCCAGATACTGCGGTTATGCGTGCCGGAACAATTTTGCCACGCTCAGACAAAAAGCGCGTTAGCAACTTTGTGTCTTTGTAGTCAATCTTTGGCGCGTTAGGGCCAGAGAAAGGGCAAGATTTCTTACGACGGAAAAACGGACGACGGCCAAAGCCACCACCAGCGCCACCAGCTGCTCCACCCGATGCTGGGCGATCACCTTCAGGTCTACTCATTAGGCTGCTCCTTCAGTTGAATCTGTTTTTGGTGATTCAGCTCTTGGCTCGCGACGATCGTTGTTACGATCACCACCACGATCATTGCGGTCGCCGCCACGATCATTACGATCACCACCGCGATCGTTGCGATCACGTGTGTTGCGGTTGCGCATTTGAACGCTTGGAAGCTCTTCAAATTCTTCAACGCGTAGGGTTAGGTAACGCATCATGTCCTCGTCGAGGCGCATTTGACGTTCCATTTCTTTCACAGCGTCAGATGGTGCATCGATCTGCATCAAGACGTAGTGACCCTTGCGGTTTTTGTTGATTTTATACGTGAGGTTTTTAAGGCCCCAGTACTCTAGGTTAGCAACTGAACCACCGTTCTCGGTGATGACAGTGCTAAATCTTTCGTTCAACGCATCTACCTGCGCAGACGAAATGTCTTGGCGTGCGATTGTTACGCACTCATATAAAGGCATAGCTATACCCCTTACGGTTCAGCCTGCTTTTTATCCATCACTGGACTCAAAGCTTGTGAGCCACGCTCTTATGCTCGAACTAGCGTGGCAAGGAGTGGACGAGCAAAAGGTGTATACCCCAAGCAACAGAGAACACAAAGTCCATCTTATTCATGCCTCATAAGACTGTAGATAAAGGCTCCATGGAACCCATACAAACCACCACAAAATCCTATTCCACTACCTACCGCCTTGCCGGATGGTCCATGGCACTGCTGGGACTCGGGTTTTGGGCACTTGCCGGCTTCGGTTTCTTCATGAAATGGTATTGGAGCGAAAGCGCCACCCTGACCGATCTTGGCCTATTGGTAGTTTGTGTCGCCTCTGGCGGCCTGCTTATTCGCGGTGCTCAGGACGTTTATAGGCGTTTGAAAGCCAAAAACTTGGACTTGCCGGAAACACTACCAGAAAACACGGACGCAAAACTGTTCAAAACCAACCTAAACGCCAAGCTTGTACTAACTGTGACAGATGCACACGGTTACACTGCCGACCCTTTTGTGCACGTTCACGAAGTTTACAGGGACGTTTACAGGGGCCAGGTTCATTTCTGGCTGGTGGGTGTCATTAACCTTGGGGGTAAAAAGCGCCAACCCTGCGCCATTTCCACTGCTAGCCTCACAAAAATAAAAGATGTGGAAACAAACGCCGTGATCCACGAGGGTTTCCGCAAATGGATCAGCCAGCGCCTTGACGGTTGGACAGAGGATTAGCTGTGTGTTGCCCTCAACATTTCCTCATCCTGAACAAGTTTGCTTCACTTAAAGCGAACAGTTTCAGGATCTCCTTGAATTATAATGAGATGCTGAAATGAATTCAGCATGTGGAAATAAACTGACACGAAACGACAAATACCAGACCAGATCATTATTCTGGTTTATGTCTGCCCGACCTTACTTTATAGACTTAGACATAGACTGAAGATGTTTGCTCTCGGTCCTGTGGTTCCATAGCTCAGCTGGATAGAGCGTTGCCCTCCGAAGGCAAAGGCCGTGCGTTCGAATCGCACTGGGACCACCAATTAAGTATTTTAACAATCAATTCAAAAATAAACAATTTTTTGGAATTATTCATGGACAAAAGTAGACTCACCCCTATTCAACTGCAGTTTTACACACAACTTTCAAAGTCTGCCAGAGGGCAGATTGTAGAAGACAATTGCTTTAGATGTAATTATTCCGTTCCAACATTTATGGAAGTCGACTATCGCGGTGGGAAAGATACTCACACATGTTTAAATTGTGGGTATAGATATAAAGATT
>JBMYWL010000019.1:0-14256 GCA_049607365.1 Alphaproteobacteria bacterium
TAAAATCGATGCATCCAGTTCTTTCAAACTCTTTTCTGGTTTTATACCATCCGCGTGTAGAAGACCCGTGGCGACAAACACCAAATCCAAGTTTCCACCATCAGCCTTGATGACATTTGCAGCATTTTTGACAGTGTCTTCGTCCTGAAAATCCAATTTCAAGGTTTGAACCTTGTCTAGGGAAGACAAAGCTGGATTTCTGCTCAAGGCATATATTTTTGAAACGTTATGGTTTTGCGACAGATATTCCAACATGGCGCGCCCGATGCCGCCCGTAGCACCGATAAGGGCAATCTTTGCGCCTTTACGCAAAAGCATAAACAACCACAATGACCCCAAGGCCAAGTGCGACTTTCCAACCAAGTCCCAGTCCCTGCTGTTCGTTCATTTGGTCTAACTGTGTTTCAAGTTTTGTCACCATACCCGGCAATTTCCCTGCCGCATTAATGACTCTGTCAACATGCTCCATACCACGTTTTAATGGGTTGCGATTTGCAACTACCCATTCGCGGATCAAAGGCTCCGACATGGTCCAAATGTTCAAGTTCGGCGTCAACTGTCGGCTAATGCCCTCAGCCATCAGCATGTTCTTTTGCAGCAAGAACATCTCGGGCTGAGCTTCCAAACCGAAGGCTTCGCCCATCTGCAACAGCTGACCCAACAGCTTGGCAAATGAAACCTTGTCTAACGGCTGATCTATTATGGGTTCGACAACTGCCCTAATGGCCAAGGCAAATGTTGCAGAGTCCTTCTCAGCTGGCAAGTACCCTTGATCAACATAGGCTTGTGCTAACCCCGCGTAATCACGCGCAATAAGCGAAGCCATCATGTCCGCCAAAAAACACCTGTGTTTCCACGGTAAGCGACCCATAATACCAAAATCAACAAACATGATCTGGCCAGCGTCAGTAACAAACATGTTTCCGGCGTGCTGATCGCCGTGAAAATAGCCGTGCTCAAACACAGATTTAAAGAACAGGCGGGCGGCCTTGTTCATGACAACACTCAGGTCGTGGCCATTGGCGAGTAAGCCCGCTTTATCATCAATAGATAAGCCATCGACCCATTCCATGGTCATGACGTGCTTTGATGTTTTTGACCAGTCAACCTTCGGCAAATACATGTCCTTGTCCGAGGCAAAATTCTCTACAAATTCAGCTCCAGCCGATGCTTCCAAACGTAGATCGGTTTCAAACGCTATTTGTTGTCTGTAGACTTCAATAATGCCTTTGGGACGCATGCGCGGTTGTAAAACTTCGCCAATTGACGCCAACCATGACAAAAACTGCAGATCGCGTTTGAAAGCTTGCTCAATGCCCGGACGCAATATTTTCACGGCGACCGTTTTTCCGTCCAGATCAACCGCCTTATGAACTTGAGCAACAGACGCTGCCGACACAGGGTTAGGCTCAAAATCTGCAAACAAATGATCCAGCGGGCGGTCAAGTTCCTGAACGATGGTGTCAATCGCGATGCGCCCGTCAAAACCTTCAAGCTTATCCTGCAACTGGGTCAGGCTTTGGCACACGTCCTCGCCCAACAAATCAATGCGTGTAGAGACAACTTGTCCAAGCTTTATATACGACGGTCCAAGCTTTTTTAACGCTTTTACCAAGCGTTCACCCGCATCACCCTTAACATTCGCAATTTTACGCAAAAGTCCAAGTCTTGGTACATGACCTTGAAGCACCGGAAATTGCTCGACAATTCCCAGTATGTCATGACGCAATAGAACCCACACCAAGCGTATCAACCTTGGTAGATTATAAAGCGTTCGCCAAATGAACCTGAAGAAATTCATATCGCTTTAAAGTTTCCAACCAGAGTGCAAGGCCACGATGCCACCCGACATGTTTTGATATTTAACTTGCGACATTCCCGCTTCACCCATCATCTCAGCCAGTTTGTCCTGCTCTGGGAATTTGCGAATAGATTCAACCAGATATTGGTAGGAATCAGCGTCGCCCGCGATCCACTGACCAAGCTTCGGTAACAAATTGAACGAATAATAATCATAAGCTTTGTCAAACAAAGGCAGCACGACTTTTGAAAATTCCAAACAAAAGAAACGTCCGCCGGGCCGCAAAACGCGCATCGCTTCTTCCAGCGCTTCTTGTGGACGCACAACGTTGCGCAATCCAAATGCGATTGTGTAAACATCGACGGAGTTATCAGGCACTGCGAGTGACATGGCATCACCAGTGATCCACGAAAAAGTTCGGCTATCACGACGCTTTTCAGCACGTTCCCTGCCTTCAACCAACATGGCTTCGGTAATATCACACACTAGGATTCTGGATGGATCGTCAATGTTTGCACGAGGTGCCACACGTGCGTTTTCACTGTTCAGGTAGTCACCAATTCGAAATGCAATATCACCCGTCCCACCGGCAACATCAAGGTAGGTAAAACCACGTTTTGGCTTCATGACATCAATTACGGCATCTTTCCATAAACGGTGAATACCAAGAGACATAGCGTCGTTCATAACGTCATATTTGCTTGCGACAGAGGAAAACACACCCTGAACCAATGGTGCTTTTTCTGACTCTTTAACATCACGAAAACCAAAGTGGGTGTTGGCTTCAGACTTATTCGTTTGCGTATTAACCATTGCTTCACCTGTTGGAATGGGCCACTTTTCTATTAGCATCTTAAAGCTACATAGACACAATAGAGCAAACTAATTTCATATGCCAGAATTGCCAGAAGTAGAAACCGTAATGCGCGGGTTAGAACCTGTTTTAACCAGCGCTTCGTTCAGCACCATTATTCAGCGGCGGCCCAACCTGCGTTACCCAATCCCTGACAATTTTGTTGAGCGACTGAAGAACCAACAAGTTCTAAACCTTCAACGTCGGGCAAAATACATCCTAATTCGCATGAGTTCGGGTGAAAGTATGTTGATTCATCTCGGCATGTCTGGACGTGTCACAATCAGCAAAGACTTGGGTCAAGATTTCGAAAAGCATGATCACCTGATTTTCGAAACGGATAATGGCCATCAAATTCGATATCATGATCCAAGACGCTTTGGTTTTGTTGACTTGTTCCCAACTGATGAAGAAGGTGATCACCCAAGGCTAAAAGACCTGGGACCAGAACCGCTTTCAAACGCATTCAGCGGACCAAGTCTGTTTGCCAGCTTTGTCGGTAAAAACACGCCTGTCAAAACAGCAATAATGGAACAGAAACGTGTTGTAGGTGTCGGCAACATTTACGCATGCGAGAGTTTGTACAAAGCTGGCATAAACCCCTGCTCAAAAGCGGGTAACCTCAACCTCACCCAAGCCGAAGACTTGGTCAGTTCTATAAAACAAACTCTTCAACGGGCAATTGAAGTTGGCGGGTCTTCCCTAAACGACTACGTTCAAGCTTCCGGTGAGCTTGGCTATTTCCAACATGAATGGCAAGTTTATGGCCGTGAAAATGAACCCTGCCACACTTGCAAAGACCCAATTATGCGCATCACTCAGGCACAGCGCTCGACCTTCTATTGCAAAACCTGTCAATCTCAATAAGTTGAGGTCGGTCACAAAAACTCAGGAGCCAGTCAATGTCTTACCAAGATATAATCGTTGAAAACATCGAAGCCGTGTGCCTCATTCGCTTGAACCGTCCAAAGGCACTTAACGCACTGCGTGCTGGACTGATGGCTGAGTTAAGCCAAGCCTTAGCTGAAGCAGATTCAAACGCTGACATTGGTTGCATTGTGATTACTGGTAACGAGCGTGCATTTGCAGCCGGTGCGGACATCAAAGAAATGCAAACCAAGACTTTCCAAGATGTTTACATGGAAGACTTCATCACCAAAGAATGGGAAGGCGCTGCCAAAACACGCACGCCCATTATTGCTGCTGTTCGTGGTTATGCTTTGGGTGGTGGTTGTGAACTTGCCATGATGTGCGACATGATCCTTGCATCTGACACAGCCATGTTTGGCCAGCCGGAAATTACAATCGGTACAATTCCAGGTGCTGGCGGTACACAGCGCTTACCACGATACATTGGCAAAGCAAAAGCCATGGATCTTGTTTTGACAGGTCGCATGATGGATGCCGATGAGGCAGAACGCAGTGGTTTAGTGGCACGTGTCATTGCCGATGCCGACCTTGAAGAAGAAGCCATGAAGGCAGCGCGCAAAATCGCCAGCTTTTCTCGACCTGCTGTTTACACAGCTAAAGAGTCCGTCAATCGGGCATATGAATCAGCGCTTAACGAGGGCATTCGCGTAGAACGTCGCTTGTTCCACTCGACTTTTGCTTTGGATGACCAGAAAGAGGGTATGCAAGCGTTCGCAGAAAAACGCAAACCTGAGTGGAAACACAAATAGGAACTGCCCAGACCGTGTCAGAAACGCTACTGATCGCCCTTCAAGCGGTGGTGCAAGGCATCACCGAGTTTCTCCCCATATCGTCATCAGCACATTTGATATTGGTTTGGAACTTTTTTGATAACGTTTTTACACCCGAACAACGGCTTGCGCTTGATGTTGCACTTCATGTCGGCACCTTGCTAGCGGTCGTTGCGTTCTTTTGGAAAGATGTTGCGCGTTTGATTAAAGGCGGCATCGACCTTTTATGTTTCAAGGCTACACCTGAGCGCAGCGAAGCCATAAAAATTCTTGTCGCGACAATTCCTTTAATTCTTGTCGGGTTTCTAGCCAAGGATTTGATGGTCGAAGTGGCTCGTGCACCCATTGTTATTGCATTTTCAACCATATTTTTTGGCATTCTGTTATGGGCCGGTGATTATTACGGCCTTCAAAACCCAAAATCAAACACCGAAAACGACGTTCAACCGATCAGCCTGCTCGACGCGGCATTCATTGGTTTCATGCAGATTTTTGCACTAATCCCGGGTACAAGCCGTTCAGGTGTCACCATGACCGCAGCAAGGTTTAGGGGCATTAGTCGCGTCGATGCAGCGCGATTTGCGCTACTTCTGTCGATTCCAGCTATATTAGGTGCGGGCACCCTGTCCGGCATTGATCTGATGAAAGCAGGAAACCTGCAAGTCGGGTATTTCGCGTTATTAAGTGCGGGTTTGGCAGCCCTTGTGGCCTACGTCGCAATCTGGGCCATGGTTACTTGGTTAAAAACAGCCAGCTTTTTACCCTTTGTCATTTACCGCTTGGTGTTAGGCTGTCTGCTTTTATATTTTTTGGTTTAGGCTGCTAAAGCCTCCAAAATACGCGCCCAAGATCGGGTTCCACCGTTAAACGATTTCAAGTCATACTTCTCGTTTGGTGAGTGAATTCGGTCATCATCCAAGGCAAAACCAATCAATAAAGGTTCAATTCCTAAATCACGCTGAAACACCTCTGCAATTGGAATTGACCCACCACAACCCATCAACACTGGTGCTTTGCCCCACTCTGCTTCCAAAGCGGTTTGTGCGGCTTTTACCTGTGGTAAGGTTTCTGGCACCACAAGTGCAGCGCTTTGTCCATGATCAAAAAACTCAGCCCGACAGTCCGCTGGAAGTCGGTCCAGAACGAACTTTTGGAAATTCGCAAAAATACGAGCCGGATTTTGACCCGGTACCAAACGAAATGATATTTTGAACGATGCTTTGGCGGGCAAAACAGTTTTCGATCCTTCGCCTATATACCCACCAACAATGCCGTTTACGTCGCAAGTTGGCCGGGACCAATTTTGCTCCAGCACCGAGTACTTGCTTTCACCTGCTGGTACATGCATGCCCACTTCGGCCAAAAATTCTTCGCCTGAAAAATCAAGCTCTCGCCATTGTTTTAAAACAGCTTCAGACGGGTCAACCAAGCCATCGTAAAACCCTGGAACCTGAATAACACCTTGATCATTATGCAATTCGCCAACGATTTTGGAAGCCACATGAATTGGGTTTCGAACTGGGCCACCAAATCCGCCAGAGTGCAAGTCGTGGCTTGGCCCCGAAATAATTACCTCTTGCTGAACCAAACCACGCAAACGCATGGTGATAGCCGGGGTGTCACTCGACCACATGGACGTGTCACAAATTAGTGCCACATCTGCTTTTAACAGATCACTGTGTTCTTCAAGAAACGGTGCCAAGCTGATGCTGCCACTTTCCTCTTCACCCTCAATTATGACCTTAACGTTGATTGGCAGCTGCCCGTCTTCTTGAAACCAGGCACGACATGCTTCCACAAAAGTCATGACCTGACCTTTGTCATCGCTGGAGCCACGTGCAACGATTTTTCCCTCATCTATTTTTGCAACAAAGGGGTCCGTGTCCCACAGCTCAAGCGGATCAACCGGTTGAACATCGTAATGTCCGTAAAACAAAACCGTAGGCAATGCTGGATCACGAATAGCTTCAGCATAAACGTATGGCTTGCCAACTGCTGGAATTGTTCTGGCATCAAAACCCATGCTTGCCAAATCAGCAGCTAGCCATTCGGCAGCTTTTGTACAGTCAGCATCATAGGCCGAGTCTGTTGAAATGCTCGGAATAGCGATCAATTCCGCTAAACGACTTAGTCTTTCACGTTCGTTTTTATCCAAAACGGATAAAACCTTGCTCAACGAAGTTCCCATAGATTTATTCGGAAATCTGTCGGGCGATGTACTAAGTGACATGAGTTAATTCCATAAAATTGAGTCAATTGCACCCTAACGTAAGAAACAAGCTGAAGCAAAGCATCTTCAAGCAAAAACGGGCTTAAAAATAATTCACATTTAAACCTGTGTATTATATTGAAAATTCGTCCAAACAACACAATTTATGCCTTATTGATCTCGTATGAGGTCTCGCTTGCAAGGTCAAAGTTTGACTCTGCATCATTCAAGCCCTAACTGAAGGCTTTCACCCTCACAAAACTCTCTAGAGGTACTACATGTTTAAAGCGATCGGCAAACGCCTGTTCGGCTCTGCAAATGACCGCTACGTCAAAACTCTTGGCCCCATTGTTGAAAAAATCAACGGCCTTGAAGCTGAAACAAAAACCTTAAGCGATGAACAGCTACTAGGGAAGACGGAAGAGTTTCGTGGACGCATTGAAAAGGGTGAATCCCTTGATGCCTTGCTACCCGAGGCGTTTGCCGTTGTAAGGGAAGCCGCAGTACGTGTTTATGGCATGCGCCACTTTGACGTTCAGCTAATGGGCGGCATTGTTTTGCACCGTGGTGAAATTGCAGAAATGCGCACTGGTGAAGGTAAAACCCTTACAGGAACTCTGCCTATTTACCTGAACGCGTTGAGCGGTAAAGGCGTTCATGTTGTTACTGTGAACGACTATCTTGCGACACGCGACTCAGCTGAAATGGGTCAAATCTTCGCGTTTTTGGGCATGTCGACGGGTTGTGTTGTTCCAGATGTCGAAGGCGAAGAGCGCATGCGTGCCTACGCCTGTGACGTGACATATGCCACCAACAACGAAATTGGTTTTGACTACCTGCGTGACAACATGAAATTCCGTTTGGACGAAATGGTCCAACGAGATTTCAATTTCGCGATTGTCGACGAAGTTGACTCAATTCTGATCGACGAAGCCAGAACACCCCTGATTATTTCCGGCCCAGCTGAAGATTCATCAGAGCTGTATAACAAGGTCGACACCATCATCCCAAGCTTAAACGCTGAAGATTATGAAATCGACGAAAAAGCCAAGTCTGCCATTTACACCGAAGACGGTGTCATTCACATGGAAGAACTTATGGCAGCAGCCGAGTTGATAGAAGAAGGCTCTTCACTGTACGACAGTCTGAATGTTGGCATGTTGCACCATGCAAACGCTGCCCTACGCGCGCACATGTTGTTTACCCGTGACAAAGACTACATGGTTCGCGGCGGAAACATCGTCATTATTGACGAATTTACAGGTCGCGCACTTGACGGTCGTCGTTTTGGTGACGGTTTGCACCAAGCCTTGGAAGCAAAAGAAAAGGTGCAGGTTAACCCTGAAAACACCACCTACGCCTCCATTACTTTCCAAAACCTTTTCCGCATGTACGACAAGTTGTCTGGCATGACCGGAACTGCGATGACGGAAGCTGAAGAATTCAGTGACATCTACAACCTGACCGCGGTTGAGTTACCAACCAACGAACCTATGATCCGTGATGACCAGGACGATGAAGTTTATCGTACTGAAGTTGAAAAAAACAAGGCTGTGGTTCGCTTGATCAAAGAGTGTCAAGCACGCAAACAACCCGTCCTTGTTGGTACCGTTTCCATTGAGAAGTCTGAAAGCTTATCAGCTGAACTAAAGAAACAAGGTGTTAAACACCAAGTCTTGAACGCAAGATACCACGAGCAAGAAGCCCAGATCATCGCGCAAGCGGGTCAGCCTGAAGCCGTGACGATCGCCACCAACATGGCCGGTCGTGGAACAGACATTCAACTAGGTGGCAATCTTGACATGCGTGTTGAGGTTGATCTTGCCGATGTGCCGGAAGGCCCAAAGCGCGATGAAAAAATCGCGGCGATTAAGGCAGAGTTAGAAGAAAACAAAAGAGTTGTGAAAGAAGCTGGTGGCCTTTTTGTTCTGGGTACAGAACGTCACGAAAGCCGTCGCATTGACAACCAGTTACGCGGTCGATCAGGCCGTCAGGGTGACCCGGGCGCATCCCGTTTCTTCCTGAGCCTACAGGACGATTTGATGCGTATCTTCGGGTCGGACCGCATGGACTCTATGCTGCGTCGCATTGGTTTGAAAGACGACGAAGCAATCATCCACCCGTGGATCAACAAGGCCGTTGAAAAGTCACAGGTTCGGGTTGAAGCCAGAAACTACGACATTCGTAAAAACCTGTTGAAGTTCGACAACGTTATGAACGACCAGCGTAAGGTTGTTTATGAAAAACGCCGCCATTTCATGAAAACTGATGATGTCTCTGAAGAGATCATCGACATGCGTGAAGAGGTTGTGGAAGATTTGGTCGTCGAGCACATCCCAGCAGGTTCATACACCGACCAGTGGGACGTAAACGGCCTCCACCAAGCCATTATGGATACGCTTAAGCTTGACCTACCAATCGCAGATTGGACCAAGGAAGAGGGCATTGGCGAAGAAGAGCTGGAAGAACGCATCAACCAAGCCATAAACACCCATATGGCGAAGATGGAAGTTGATATTACAGCCGAGAACATGCGTTTGGCTGAAAAGTCGGTCGCGCTTCAGCTTTTGGACCAGCAGTGGAAGCAACACTTGTTGCTTTTGATTCAGCTGCGTGATGGCATTGGCTTACGTTCGTTTGGTCAGCGAGATCCACTGAACGAGTACAAGCGCGAAGCCTTTGAGTTGTTTGAAGACATGTTGGGCAAGTTCCGCACGTCAACAACCAGCTTTATGTCATCGCTTCAGCTTAACGTTCAGCCCGCAGAACGTCCGGCCCCTGTCGAAGGCGACATGAACGACATCCGCAACTTGCCAGCATGGCCGGAAGAGGTTGATCCGAACACTATCTCACGCAATGCACCATGCCCTTGCGGTTCAGGTGAGAAGTTCAAGCATTGTCACGGTCGATTTGTTTAAAATAATATTAGGTTCCGGCTTTTGGGTCGGAACCTTTTTTTTGGGGTTTTGAGAAACCTTAGGCTAAAAGCCAAACACGACTGGCGCAAAACGCACAACCGCGTACCAGCAAACGCCAAACAGCAAAATAAGAAAAAGAAATTTCAAGAAGTCCAAGGCCCTGCCCCCAACCCTGTAAACGTTGTTTCGACTAAGCAAGAACAAGCGTTTCAGTTTCCTTATGGTGGGCGGTGGCAGGTTCGAACTGCCGACCCCCTCGATGTCAACGAGGTGCTCTACCGCTGAGCTAACTGCCCACATAAGGTTTTGTTCGTCACCGAAGATCGACAGAAGTTACGACCTCTGGGCGACTGAGAAGTTGGTATCACTCAAACCATTTTTTTACAAGGCCCATTGCTTGTTTCAACAGCTTAAGTTTGCCTATGCCTCTTATGCGTAAGACCAAAAAAAAGGGCCGCTAAAAGCGACCCAAGTTAGGGAGGAAACAAAACTCTAAAACGCACTGTAAGCGAGAACGAAAAAAGCAAATATGGGAGCGCTTTTTAAAATCAACCGTTCTCGGTTTCGCTGCGTGTGCATCTGAAATGATCCTAAACGGGCTTGAAATCAACCCGCTGCCAGACAAATCAGCCATCACACTTATGGATATCTAATGATTTAGACATGAAACTCCCTCAAATGCAGCTAAAAAACACGTTATTAAGAAGAATTGCGATCAAAACCCCTAGTTTCAATCCAACTGTGATATAGCTGTGTGGTGTTCATTGCATGGACATACAAGGTATAGATTGCATGCCTTAAACCAAATATTCTCGTTTACATTCAGGAAACTTCCCGTGTCCTTATTTCTTAAGGATTCGTAAATGCACTCACGTTTAATTTAGCGTGTATTATAGAAAATTTTAGATATCTGATGACTACAGAACAGATTGAAGCCGTCACCTACAAACGCATATTTTTACTTTCAACCCCGATTGTAATTTCCAACTTTGCGGTTCCCTTGTTGGGCATGGTGGACACAGCGGTCATTGGCAACACCCAAAACGCGGCAGCAATCGGTGCTGTGGCAATCGGTGCGATGATTTTCAGTTTTGTGTTTTTCCTCTTTGATTTTCTGAGCATGGTGACCTCTGGCCTAAGCGCACAGGCTTATGGTCGATCGTTCAAACAACCAAGTCAGATGCGGGAATTGAGCCTTATTCTAGCACGCGGCTTTGTTTTCGCTTTGTTACTCGCCGGACTAATACTGTTGCTTCAGCAACCATTTATGAACCTCGCCTTGTGGTGGTTTGATTTAAGTCCTGAAATGGAGCGTCAAACCACAAGCTATTTCCAAATTCGCATTTGGGCTGCACCGGTTACTCTGTCGACTTTCGTTGTTTTGGGCTGGTTAATCGGGTTACAGCGAACTGGCTTGGTGATGATACTCATGTTGTTCACCCAGACCACGAACATACTGCTGGATTTTCTGTTTGTCCTGCATTTTGACATGGGCATTCAGGGCGTGGCTTATGCCTCACTAATAGCCGAATATTCAGCGTTCGGACTTGGCATCTTCATGGTTTATCGTGCCATCCCTCATAAATTTAAAGGCCTAATGTCCGAACTGAAACTTGCCGATTTCATCAGCCTTATGTCTGCAAACATGGACCTTTTCATTCGCAACCTGTGTATTGAAGCCTCGTTCATGACCATCGCAAAACTGGGTTTGAAAATCAGTGATGTCGTTGTTGCCGCCAACGCCATTTTGATGCATCTGTTTTTGGCCATGGCCTACGCAACTGACGGTTTTGCCCAAGCTGCCGAAAGTCTGACAGGTGAAGCTTTGGGGCGAAAAAACAAAACAACTTATAAACAGGCATTTGTCAAAACGCTGGTTTTTTCAATTTTTGTCGCAACATTGTTCAGCCTGTTTTATTTTCTGCTCGGGTCATGGTTAGCGGGTTTGTTCACACAAATTGAGGGCGTGTTGCAAGTCGTTGAAGAACATTTGGTTTGGGTAGTTCTCATCCCCCTCACCTCCATCGTTTCCATGCATTTCGACGGTGTGTTCGTTGGTGCAACACGCTCACGGGAAATGCGAAACGCCATGCTCGTCGCATTGGCAGGTTTTTTGGTGCTTGTGTTTCCGCTTTATAATCAGTTTGGCAACCATGGTATTTGGGCAGCAATCAATGTGTTCATGCTATTACGCGGCCTATGCCTTGGTTGGTATTTGCCACGCATGTTTGCAGACTCAAATTTTAAGCAATACTAATCTTATGCCACTCCGGACCCCGCATCAAGTGCGGGAATCGTAAAGCTTGAAATGTAGAACCTAAAGTTACGCCGCTTTTTTCAACTCCAACACATCGAGCAAAAGTTTTGGTGTCGGGTTGTTTTTCTTCATCGAGCCTTCGGACAAAAACCGACGGAAAGCACGTGCGCCCGGTTGAAGGTTGTACAGACCCAGCATATGCCGTGTGACAGAGTTCAGCGGCGCACCTTGAGCCATGGCACGATCTGCATAGATCGCCATTTCACGTAGAACCTCTTCACGTGTCATCTGGTTTTCATCAGCACCATAAAACAACTGATCAACTTGGTTCATAATCCATGGATTATGATACGCCTCTCGACCAACCATGACACCATCAACCTTGTCGAGCACCGCCAAGCACTCCTCATGAGTTTTCAAGCCACCGTTCAAGATTACCTCAAGCTCTGGCCGCGCTTGTTTTAGGCGAAAAACGCGCTCGTAATTCAAGGGCGGAATGTCTCGGTTTTCTTTCGGGCTCAAACCTTTAAGCCACGCTTTTCGCGCGTGTACGATGAAGGTTGAACAGCCTGTCGCTGCCACTGTGTCAATAAAAGCTTGAAAATCTTCATCTTCGTCTTGATCATCAATGCCAATGCGACATTTAACCGTCACGGGAATGTCGACCACATCCTGCATGGCCTTAACACAGTCGGCCACCAACTGGGGTTCAGCCATCAAAGCGGCACCAAAACAACCAGACTGCACACGATCAGACGGGCACCCCACGTTCAAATTAACCTCTGCATAACCATAGTCCTGCGCTTTAACAGCTGACACAGCGAGGTCCTTTGGCACCGACCCACCAAGCTGCAAAGCTACGGGTTGCTCTTCAGGGTTAAAGCGTAGGAAACGATCTGTGTCGCCGAATATGAGCGCACCTGTCGTCACCATCTCTGTATAGAGCACTGCTTGCTTGCTCATCAACCGATGGAAGAAACGACAATGCCTGTCGGTCCAGTCCATCATGGGTGCAACAGTGTAGGTGCGGTTTAAGTTCAACAATCTCTTCCCTATTTATCTCTTGCCAACCTATCTTTGCTTTCAATTTCTCGCTATAGACCTCGTCGCATAGTAGATCAGTAAGGCAATCTAGGTTCAACCAATCAAACCTGTCGGTTCGAGTGTTGGTCGAATGAAGTTCGGCCAGTGTATCGAGAACCCGTGTGTGGTGAGGCTATGTCTGCTTCTCGATACAAATCGATCAGATCTTCGATCCTCACGATTCACTCGAAGTGACATTCTTCTTGGTTTAAACCGCTAAGTAAATTGTTAAAGAGACTGTCTTCCCGAACAAATTTCTTTGCTTCCAACTAAGACCTAATCTTGTACCCAGTCTTAAAGATCCACCAGATGGTGGCGAGGCAAATGGACACAAACAAGCTGATCATCAACAAGCTGGCGGTCAGGCTGACATCCGCCGTGTCAAAGAAGCTCCACCGGAAGCAAGAGATTAGATAAACCACTGGATTAAACAAGGTCACGGTTTGCCAGAACGGCGGAAGCATAGAGATAGAGTAAAAGCTTCCACCCAAGAACACCAAGGGGGTGATGACCAATAACGGCACCAGCTGGAGTTGCTCGAAATTCTTTGCCCAAATGCCGATGATGAAACCAAGCAAGCTGAAGGTCACACACGTCAACATGAGGAACGCCAGCATCCAGAACGGGTGGGCGATGTGCAGGTCGACAAACAAATGCGCGGTGATCAAAATGATCAGGCCGATCATCAAGGACTTGGTGGCCGCAGCACCAACGTAACCCATAACAATCTCAAAGAACGAGATTGGGGCAGAGAGCAGCTCGTAAATGGTGCCGATAAACTTTGGGAAATATATGCCAAATGCCGCGTTCGACACGCTTTGTGTCAACACGGTCAGCATGATGAGGCCAGGCACGATGAACGAACCATATCCCACACCATCTACAGTCTCAATGCGTGAGCCAATGGCGGCACCAAACACGATGAAGTACAAACAGGTGGAAATGACGGGTGACGCGATGCTTTGCAACAGGGTGCGGAACGTGCGTGTCATCTCGTAGATGTAAATGGCTTTTACGGCTTGTAGGTTCATGAGTCTGCCTCTTCAACCAGATCAACAAATATTTCTTCCAGTGAAGATTGATGCGTTTCAATGTCCCGCACCCCGACCCCAGCTTCATCCAGCAAGTTCAGCAAAGTTCGAATGCCCGTGCGTTCTCTTTTGGTGTCGTAGGCATAGGTCAGGGTCATGCCATCAGCTGCTAAGGCAAGTTTGTAATCCGCCAGCTTGTCTGGCACTTGCGCCATGGCTTCATGGAGCATGATGCGCAGTTGCTTGCTGCCCATACGGGTCATCAATGTTGCCTTGTCCTCAGCCAGCAACAGTTTGCCGCCAGAAATAACGCCGACACGGTCTGCGATGGCTTCCGCTTCCTCGATATAATGCGTGGTCAAAATGATCGTCACACCGTCAGCTTTCAATTGGCGAACGATGTT
>JBMYWL010000020.1:0-14238 GCA_049607365.1 Alphaproteobacteria bacterium
CATTTGCAAGTTGCGTCTCTAAACGAGAACGTAACTGCAGAGGGTAAAACTCAGCGAAAGAGGGGGGATTTCCTCAAGCTGGGTCATTGGTTGAAAACATATTTTTAATACTGTCGAACCGTATTTTTCGCGGATAGACACAACAATTTTAGAAGAACCTGCGTTGTATTAAGTAGGTGGAGAGATTTAAATGGCGCTAAATTTAGCAATTCCTGAAAGAAAAGCTGATCTTAAACCACGTATCGTCGTATTGGGCGTTGGTGGTGCAGGTGGCAATGCTGTTAACACCATGATCCAGTCGGAGCTACAGGGTGTGGAATTTGTCGTCGCCAACACAGACGCACAAGCTTTGGCGCAATCTTTGTCCGAAAATACAATCCAGTTGGGTGGAGACGTGACACGCGGACTGGGTGCAGGTTCAAAACCGGAAATTGGCGCAGCAGCAGCTGACGAAAGCATTCAGGATGTTTTAGCAGCCGTCCAAGATGCGAACCTTGTGTTTATCGCAGCTGGCATGGGTGGCGGTACAGGAACAGGTGCAGCACCTGTTATTGCTAAGGCCACACGTGATCTAGGCATTTTGACAGTAGCCGTTGTCACAAAACCCTTCCGCTTTGAAGGCGCGCATCGTTCACGTCTAGCCGATGACGGCATTGACGCGCTTCAGTCAAATGTTGACACACTTATTACAATTCCGAACCAAAATCTGTTCCGTGTTGCAAACGAACGCACCACATTCGCTGATGCCTTTAAAATGGCTGATGATGTTTTGTATGAAGGTGTACGTGGTATTTCAGACCTTATGGTTCAGCCAGGTCTTATCAACCTGGACTTCGCTGATGTTCGCTCGCTTATGTCGGTCATGGGTAAAGCCATGATGGGACTTGGTGAAGGCGAAGGCGATTGTCGCGCAATTGAAGCCGCTGAAGCTGCCATTTCAAACCCGTTGCTTGAAGATGCAAGCATGCGTGGTACCAAAGGTGTTCTTATTAACATCGCCGGTGGAAACGATTTGACGTTGTTTGAGGTGGACGAAGCCGCAAACCGCATTCGTGAAGAAGTTGATCCAGAAGCAAACATTATTTTTGGCAGCTCTTTTGACCCTGTTCTACAAGGTCGCATTCGTATTTCTGTGGTTGCAACGGGCATCGTTGCTGATGCAGCATCTGCAACCCAGCAGCCGTACCAATCAATGCGTGAAACTGTTTCAAACACACGTAGAATGCCAGCAAGCAGTGATCAACCAGCTTACTCACAAGCACCCAATGTTCAGCCTGCTCCACAGTTGGCGCCTGTTCCTGCTCCGGCTTCAGTATCTGCACCACAGGCGTTTGTGACCCCACAAGCACCTATGCAGCAGCCAGCAGCTGAAGCACCACAACATGTGGCAGCAACTGCAGTTTCTCAACCGATTGAGCAAGAACAATCGCCGTATCCTGAAACTGCTGAACAACCTCCATATATGAGCTCGTTTGACACGATGGAGGCTAACGTTGAACAGCATGTTCCACACCAGCCGGAAGCACAAATGCCTCCTGCTGCTCCGCTTGCCACACCGAGCTATTTGAATGCAATCCAAAACCCGGTGCACCATTCGACAAGCCATCAAATGGAAGCACGTGACGTGACAAGCCAGCACATGAACCGTTCGCATTTGCAAGCTGTTCCGGTTGCTGAACCAACGCATGAGCTTAAAGCGGAAATGCCAGCGGCGGCTTCGTCTACAAGTACGTCTGAAAGTGGATTTGCCAAATCAGCTGGTTTGTTCTCACGCATTCAGAATTTTGCGAAATCGGGCGCTCAGTCTTTTGGTGGTGATGCACAACCAGAGCTGAACGCACAGCCGCAGAAAAGACAAGCTCAGCCAGCTGCAATAAGTGATTTGTTTGCGCAAAGTCCGCAGCCTTATTCAACCACCGAAAACACCGCGACGTCCTACAAAGCAGATCCAAATTTTGATGAAGATTTGTTGGAAATTCCGGCGTTTCTTCGCAAACAAGCGAACTAAGCTGAATTTTCCGCAAGCTTGCCGGCCTTCATTGGCCGCAAAATTGGCGATTAAAATTCGATGAAGATTAAAAAAGGGGTGGCGAAATGCTGCCCCTTTTCCTGTATGTAGGCATAAATGTAACAAACTGTAACAAACCTTGATTTTAAACGAGGCGCTCTTAAGCCTATCCTGACATTGGTAAAAATCTAACGAGTTGTTTCCTATTAGCCGGATCATCTATTTGGCTAATTCGCACGAAGCTAATTCAAGATGATTACTTTTGGGGGTTCGGCTAAAAATTTTAGCTGGTAATTTTTACAGGTGGTGAATGTTTACACTTTGGCAAGAACGTCAGCAGGACAATGGAATTGAAGCAAGCTCTTCTTTTTTGTCGCATGAAGTTTCATCTCTCAGTTCATCATCTAAAAAAGATTGTTCCACTTCCAGCCGTATTGCTAAAGGTTCATCCTCCAACGTTGCTGACCTCAAGTCGTTTTATTCCCCTTCCAAAACGACTGGGGCCTTCAACTCCGGAAACCGCAAGGTGGCTTATCAACAAACCGTTGGCGATTTGATCGAAATAGTTGGTGTTGGTTTGCACTCAGGTTTGGAAGCCACGCTCAGAGTTTTACCAGCTGATGCGAACACAGGACTTCAGTTTAAGCGGGTTGATCAAGCAGATGCAATAAGCCTGATTGGCGGTCGTTTTGACAAGGTAACTGACACACAGCTTTGCACGAAAGTATCAAATGATTCCAACGTTTCGGTTGGAACTGTTGAGCATCTTTTGTCCGCTTTACGTGCTTATGAAATAGACAACGCCATCATAGAGATTGATGGACCGGAAGTACCTGTTCTTGATGGGTCCTCGATTTTAATTTGTCAGTCGCTGGATAAGGTTGGTGTGAAAGTCCAAACTGCACCGCGTCAGATTATTCGAATTTTGAAGCCTATATCTGTTGGTGATGCCTCATGCGGGGCAACGCTGTACCCGAATGAAGGTGCAGACAAAGGCTTCGCGTTGGATTTCACGGTTAAGTTTGATTGCGCAGCTATTGGCGAGCAAAATTTCAAATATGCCTTTGATTTGAATTCCTACAAAACCGAACTGGCCCAAGCCCGCACTTTTGGCTTTTTTGAAGAGGTCGAGTACCTGCGTTCAAAAGGTTTGGCAAAAGGCGGCTCTTTGGAAAACGCAATCGTTCTTAAAGACGGTGCCGTCATGAACCCTGAAGGCTTGAGATACAAAGACGAGTTTGTACGCCACAAAATTCTGGATGCATTGGGTGATTTGTATTTGGCTGGTCTACAAATTGAAGGCGTTTACGTTGGTGTTTGCGCTGGGCATCGCATAAACAACGAGCTGCTACGTGCTTTGTTCGCTGACCCAAGCGCTTGGACATTGACATGCCAGTATCAAGACACAGATGTTGAAGTGCTGGAGCAAGCTGGTTAGACAGGTTTCATTGTCTACCAAAACTTCACTTTTGAAATAACTTGAAATTATGAATAAATCAAAAACGTCCGATCTTGTGTTGGCGCGTCTTATGTCCTTGCATCCTAAAGTCATAGACTTGGTGCTGGACCGTGTTTACCGACTTTTGAAAGCCTTGGGCAACCCGCACCATAAGCTCCCCCCGGTGGTTCACATCGCAGGCACCAATGGAAAAGGCAGCACGCTCGCTTTTTTAAGGGCGGCAATGGAAGCGGCACACAAAAGCGTTCATGTTTATACATCACCACATTTGGTTAAGTTTCACGAACGCATTCGTCTGGGGGCGAAACCAGCTGGCGCTTTGATCAGTGAAGCCGACCTGATGGCGTACCTTGAGCGTTGTGAAGAAGCCAACCTTGGTCAGAATATTACATATTTTGAAATTACCACTGTTGCTGGCTTGCTCGCATTCGCTGAACATGAGGCCGATTATTTGTTACTTGAAACAGGTTTGGGTGGCAGATTAGACGCAACAAACGTTGTGGAGAAACCGGTGCTAACTTTGATTACGCCCATTTCCAACGATCACGCCCAATTCCTTGGAAACTCGGTCGAAGAAATTGCGTTTGAAAAAGCTGGTATAATGAAGGCGGGGGTGCCTTGTCTGTCGGCCGAACAAGTCCCTGAAGTTAAAGCTGTGTTAACGAAGCGGGCTGAAGAAATTGGTGTTACAATATCATTTGTTGAACCAAAGAAATTCGAATTTGATTTATCTTTGTTGGGCGAACATCAAAACCAGAATGCTGCTTTGGCAGAAGCCGCGGCTGAACATCTGGGTTTGTCCACAGTTGGCATCGAGACAGGTCTGAAAACAGCCGTGTGGCCTGGACGTTTCCAAAAATTAGAAGACACAAACTGGAATGGTCTGAGTAACAACAGAGACATTTGGCTGGATGGTGGTCACAACGCTGCAGCTGGTCAGGCAATCGCAGAGTTTGTACGTTCAAACTGGTCTGACCAACCGCTGCATGTCATTTACGGCATGCTCAACACCAAAGAAGCCAGTGCCTTTTTGGATCCGCTTTCAGGTGTCGCGACCTCACTGACCGCAATTGAAATTCCGGAACAGGAAAACAGTTTGACGGCAAGCCAAGCTGCTGAGGCAACACCCATGTCACGTCCAGCCGAAAGCCTGAAGCAGGCATTTGAAAACCTGCCAGATGATCAGGGTAGAATTCTTATTTGTGGCTCATTGTATCTGGCTGGTTGGGTGCTGCGCGAAGGCTAAACCATTTTACCTGTGCGAGAATATATCCATAGACTCCCAGCCGATCAGATCTAATTCGGCACGGGTTGGCAAGAAGTTGAAACTGGCTTGTGCTAGATGTGTTCTGTGTTCCCTTGCAAGACGTGAGACCATTTGGTCACGTAGTTCGTGTAAATGCAGGACATCAGAAGCTGCATAAGTTTGTTGTTCATCACTTAAAACCGGAGCGCCCCAGTCGCTGCTTTGTTGTACCTTCGAAAGCTCAATACCTAACATTTCCAGGCACAGGTCTTTTAATCCATGGCGGTCTGTGTAGGTACGCACAAGCTTAGATGCAATCTTGGTGCAGAAGATCGGGTTAATCTGAACGCCTAAATAAGCCCGTAAAACCGCAATGTCGAAACGGGCGTAGTGGAAGATTTTGACACGATGTTGGTCGTTCAACAAAGTCACAAGGTTTGGCGCTGAATAATCGTGCCCATCAAATTTCACCAAATGGGCATCACCCTGACCGTCTGACAATTGTACCACGCACAAGCGGTCCCGTTGGGGCAACAGCCCAAGGGTTTCACTGTCGATTGCCAAGTCGCCTTGAAAAACAACATCGGCGGGTAGGTCGTTGTGGTGCAAATAAATCGTCACTGATTGTAGGCCTTAAGATTTACGAAAAAACGGAATTAAAAATACGAGGCAGGCGATTAAGAAAAATGCCGAACCCATAATCGCCCATGGGTCACCGCTTTTCAGGCTGGAAACCAAAAAGCCGATTGCCGAAACAATAAACAAGATCCAGCCAATGAAATTGATTTGATTATCGCTCATGCCGTTTTTCTTTTTAACCAAATGCCAGACCCAAATGACCCGAGCATTAAACCAAATACGAATATGAACGATGTTTGCGGCAAAAACGCCAAAGATGCAATAGCTGGCCCCGGGCAATACCCTGCAATGCCCCAACCTATGCCGAAAATGGCCGAGCCTAAAACCAACGATTTATCAATCTTAATGCTGGTCGGAAGTTGAAACTTCGTTGCTGCCACTGGGTGTTGGGCACGTTTTCGAATCAAGTGTGCGACAGCCATAACAGCGAAACCACCGGCCATGACAAACACAAGACTTGGGTCCCAGTTACCTTTGGGAATGCGCGTTAGATCCAGAAATGAAATGACCTTGGTGGGGTCGGTCATTTGTGAAATGTACAAACCGGCGCCAAACAGGAAGCCAGAAATTGCGGCTGAGAATAAATACATGCTGTTTCCGTTCTAACCCAAGTATGCAAGAAAGCTTGCGGTTGCAAAACCAGTGGCCATAAAAACACCAACCGCCACGAAAGACCTTGTTGAAAAGCGCGACATGCCGCAAATGCCGTGGCCAGACGTACAACCTGCACCAAACCGCGTGCCAATACCCACCAAAACACCAGCGAGAAGCGCAACCGGCATGGAGGCAAGAGGGCGAATTTGCCCTTCTACAAAGCCAAACCAGCTGGCAACTAAAGCGCCAACAATCAATGCGGCAATAAAAACGACACGCCAAATGACGTTGGCCTCGCTTGGAACCAACAGTCCGCCCAATATGCCGGATATTCCGGTTATGCGTCCATTGATCAACATCAAAATGGCTGAAGATAAACCGATCAACAAACCACCAATTAACGCTGTTCCAAGGGCTGTTTCTGGTGAAAACATCGGGAAACCCCTCTAATAAATTCAATTCCCTAGCTTTAGCATTGTTTGAAATTTCTTGTCAGAATTAGATTTGCATGATGTTTTGAAAATAGATCATAGGAAACAGGGGGGTAGAATCATGCAAGCGGACAAGCTGGAAATTGAAGAATTTGACCACGTCGAAATAAAACTGAGTGACGGTTGCACCTTGTCTGCACGCATGTGGCTACCCAAAAATGCCAGTAACTCACCCGTACCAGCTGTCTTGGAATATTTACCCTACAGAAAGCGCGATGGAACCTGCGCACGCGATGCCTTGACCCACCCTTACATCGCTGAACATGGTTATGCTTGCTTGCGTGTTGATGTACGCGGCAATGGTGACAGCGAAGGTGTAATGCTGGATGAATATGCACCCCAAGAGCTTAATGACGCTGTCGAGGTGATCCAGTGGATATGTGACCAACCATGGTGCAGCGGAAACGTGGGCATGATGGGCATTAGCTGGGGCGGTTTTAACAGTCTTCAGGTGGCAGCCATGGCACCACCAGCGTTGAAAGCGATTGTCACTTTGTGTTCCACGGTTGATCGCTTTGCCGATGATATTCACTACAAAGGCGGTTGCCTTTTGAATGAAAACTTGGGCTGGGCTGGAACAATGCTGTCGTATTCATCTCGCCCACCTGATCCGGCTTTGGTGGGTGACAAGTGGAAAGACATGTGGTTGGAACGCCTTGAAGCTGAACCGCATTTGGCTGAGCTGTGGTTAAGTCACCAACACCGTGATGCCTATTGGCAGCATGGGTCTGTGTGTCAGGACTATTCGAAAATTAAGGCCGCAACCCTAGCTGTTGGTGGTTGGGGTGATGCATACAAGAACGCAGTTCCGGCATTGGTCGAAAACCTGCAAGCACCTGTGAAAGGTATTGTAGGGCCCTGGATTCATAAGTACCCGCATTTCGCTGTGCCAGAACCTAGAATTGGGTTCTTGCAGGAAGCGCTACGTTGGTGGGACCGCTGGTTGAAGGGCATTGATACGGGTGTCGAGCAAGACCCGGACCTTCGTTATTACCTAATGGGGTCAGAAGCACCAAAAAGTTGGTATTTAAAACGCGATGGACGTTGGGTTGACCAAAAGCCAGCGCCAGAAAACAACCAGAGCAAGCTTTATCATTTCACAGATAATGGCTTGGATGAAAAACCTTCAACGCTTGATGCTTTGGTCGATAGCCCGCAGGATTGCGGCATGATGTCGGGTGAATACTGTGCCATATGGTTGGGACCTGAATTGCCAGGTGATCAGCGTCGGGACGATGTTTTGTCAGTGTGTTTCGACTCGCCTGTTTTAGAGCGGAGTTTGGCTCACGTCGGACGTGCAAAGGTAAGACTTAAGCTTGTTTCTGACCAACCCACAGCTCAACTGGCTGTTCGCTTGTGTGAGGTTCAACCGAACGGCGCTTCCACACGTGTGACCTATGGCGTGTTAAACCTGTGCCACCGAAACAGTGCTGAAAATCCTGAACCCTTGCCAGTCGGGAGAGAAGTTACGGTTGAATTTTCTCTGGATGAAATTGCCTATGACATTGCTGCTGGAAACAGATTAAGGGTCGCTGTGTCGAACGCATACTGGCCGCTAATTTGGCCAACAGCAAACAAAACGACCTTAAGGCTGGTGGAAGGCAGCATAGAGCTTCCTTTGTTAAACGATGGGGGACGTCGGGTTGGTTTTGAGGAACCCGAAGCGGCGGCACCTTGGGCAATTGAAACACTTCGCCCTGCCGGAAACAAAAGACGTACGGAATTGGACGCACAAAGTGGTCAAACGTGTTTGCATATTTATGATGACTTTGGCCAAGTGAAAGATCTGGACCACGGCCTGATTACGGGTGGTATCGCGCGTGAAACTTGGTCGATTGATCCAGCGGACCCTTTATCGGCAAAGGGCGATGCACACTGGAGTCAAACGCTGGAACGTGGCGATTGGTCAGTTCGAACCGAAACTTATTCAAGCATGACATCAGACGCGCAGAATTTTTACCTAACCGCACGCATAGAAGCGTTCGAGGGCGAAGAACTGGTGTTCGGAAAAGACTTACAGAAGACGATTAAGCGCGACTTGGTCTAACCTCTGTTCGCTGGCAAATAAATTAACGGCTTGCAGAATACGTTCAAAGCTTCGTGTCGCCCGCTCGACCGAGTGGCGCGCTCTAAGGTAACCATGAACCAAGCCCTTTTCCTCACGGCAAACGACGGGAATGCCTTGGTTTTCCAATTCTGTGGCATATGCCGGACCATCGCTTGCTAAGGGATCACACTCGGCTGTGACAATGAATGTCGGTGGCACCATGCTAAAATCCTTACCCCATAAAGGCGCATAAGATGTGTCTTTAGGGTCCGGTGCTTTCGAAAGCCTGATCTGTTCGTAAAAGGCCATGTCTTTGGTGGTTAACATGGGTGCGTTTGCGTGAGTGACATACGAGCCTGTGGTGCTGTCTCCACCCAATGAAGGGTAAATTAGCACCTGCGCTTTTGGTTTTCTTGCCGCTGCCGCAGAGACGCCAGCACACAGATTTCCACCGGCGCTGTCACCCACCAAAATAAGCGGTAGATTGAAGGTGTCTAAGGCCCAGTTATAAATAGATATGCAGTCATCAAAGGCTGCTGGGTGTTTGTGTTCTGGTGCTAATCTGTAATCTACCGCAACGACGGTAAGCCCGCTATCATCACAAATTTGGGCGCAAACATCGTCATGACTATCAAGCCCGGCAACAACATAACCACCGCCGTGGAGATAAAGCACAAGTGCTGTGTCATTGTGCGCGGTCGAACGGTAAACCCGTATATCAACACCTGACACGTTCTGGTCTTCAGTGGCGACAGACGCAGGTCTTCCGGGGTGAAAAGAACGACACATGGTGTTGTAGGCATCACGTTGTTCCTGCACAGTCGAGTCCACAGAAATGTGACCGTAAAACCCTTCAGTTTTTTCAATAAATGCCCAAGTTTGCGCATCGATCAGTGTTTTGTAATCAGGTGACATACTCATACTAAAAATGGCTCAGCGTTCATGGTTTCAGGAATTTCAACACCCATACGACTTAACAAAGTTGGGGCCAATTGTAGCTGGTCCAACAAGGTTTCTTCTGATGGTCCATTTCCACCACCAAACCAGTAAAATGCAACATCTTGCTGATCGGCGGAATTTCCACCGTGGTGTCCACGGTCTGACTGCCCGTGGTCCGCGGTGACGGCAATTTCGTAGCCATTGCTTAACCACCTTGGAATGTAAGCTGCCAATTGGGCATCTAAGGTGAAACAGGCGTGGTCCATCTCAGAACAATCGTGACCGTACCGGTGGCCCATGGAATCCAATGTGCAAGAGTGGTAGATGCCAAAGTCAATCTGGTGCCGTTCTGTTAACATGGTCAAGGTAGCGAAAAGGTCAGCATCTGACGGTGTCGTCTGGTTGATAAGGTTGTAACCGGTCATAGAATGAAAACGACCATGATGAATTGGACCTTTGGGTTCGTCGTATTCAAGGTCGGTCACAGGGTCAAAGGGGTGGCGCTGGAAAAACGAGGACCAGAACGAATGAGTAACAGCACCTGTTTTCCCGTGGGCATTTGCAACCGCCGAGAACACATCACTTTGTTTGACTTTGTGAATTATGTCGTTTGAAAGAACACCATGCACTTGTGGACTTACGCCAGTTCCAATGGAAGCATAGCAAGAAGCAGAAGTTGACGGCAGCACAGATTGCATCTTCCAAACACGTGCATCACCGGACTTCACCCACCCTTCAAGATTTCCCATGAACCTTCGGGCTACACGTTCGGGTTGACCGTCGATAATGATCAACAGAACTTTGTTTTTTATCATATCGTTCCCTTAAGGTTGATGGTTTTTTTGCACATAGTTTCATGCCGTTTGCACATCTGTGCCCAACCACGACAAGCTCTTTGCTTAAATTTGTTTCAACACAAAAACATGAAGATGAACAGGGAAATGAAAATGTCAAAGTTACCGTATAAATTAAAAACAGATGCGTGGTGGTTAATCAGGGAACCAAAAACAAAGTGTTCAGTAGCATTCGGTGGTTTACGCCCACGGACATAATCGCCTAAGTATGTCGAATGGAAGCATTTGATTACATTATTGTTGGTGCTGGTTCTGCCGGTTGCGTGTTGGCAAACAAACTAAGTGCTGATCCAGCTAAGACTGTGCTGTTACTTGAGGCTGGCCCTATGGATCGTGATTTGATGATCCACATGCCGGCTGGTGTGTATAAGGCCTATTTAGACCCAAGAATAAACTGGTCATATAAATCAGAAGACGAACCGCATTTGTTTGACCGGAATGTCGATATGCCACGCGGTAAGGTGGTTGGTGGATCGTCTTCGATAAACTCCATGGTTTACATGCGTGGCCACCCCATGGATTATGACCGATGGGAATCCGAGTTAGGGCTTAAGGGCTGGTCATATGCGGATTGCCTGCCTTACTTCAAAGCGTGCGAAACTTCCGACAGGGGTGGGGATACTTGGCGTGGTAATCAAGGACCTTTAGGTGTAACAAAGGGGTCTTATGATAATCCGCTTTACGATGCATTTCTGCAAGCAGGTGATCAAGCGGGTCAAGGCCGATCTGAAGATTTAAATGGCTTTCAGCCTGAAGGTGTATCAAGGTTTGACGCGACCAGATGGAATGGCAAACGTTGCTCGGCAGCCGTGGCATTTTTGAAACCAGTTCTAAACCGTCCAAACCTAAAACTTATCACCAGAGCCCACGTTGAAAAACTGACTACAGAAGGCAAGGCAGTGACAGGGCTTGTGTTTGGGCACAAAAACAAGCGCGCTGAAGTCAAGGCACGTAAAGAAGTGATACTCGCAGGTGGCGCAATAAACTCCCCGCAAGTTCTTATGTTGTCTGGCATTGGTCCCGCTGACCATCTGACACAACAGGGTATAAAGGTTGTTCATGACCTTCAAGGTGTCGGGCAAAACTTACAAGACCATGCGACGGTCATATTACAGTGGTCGTGCAAGAAAAACCTGCCAATTCACACTGTCGACAAGCCTTGGAACAAGCTGGCTGCCGGACTGAAATGGATATTCACACGTAAGGGCGTGGTGTCTTCAAATGTTTGGGAAGCTGGTGGTTTAATCCGTGGTAATGCCAAGGTCGCCTATCCCAACATTCAGTATCACTTTGCGCCTGTCGGGTTTGAATTCGAAGGTGAGAAAATTAAACTACGTCAGGCCTTTGCTATTCATGTTGATCTGTTAAGGCCTAGAAGTAGCGGGGAAGTGCGGTTGCAATCTTCTGACCCATATCAAAAACCAACCCTGCTGTTTTCATATTTTGAAAACGAGCAAGATCTGGAGGAGTTGGTCGAGGGGGTACGTAAAACACGAGAGCTTATCAATCAGCCAGCAATGGATGAATACCGTGACTTGGAGTTCGAACCCGGCAGTCAACTGGAAACAGATGAAGATCTTAAAAACTGGGTCCGTATGAATTCGGAAACTGACTATCACCCCAGTTGTACCTGTGCCATGGGTAGGGGTGAAAAAGCCGTGGTTGATGGTGAAATGCGTGTGCATGGCATTGAAAACCTAAGGGTCGTTGATGCATCCGTCATGCCGAACATAGTTTCAGGTAATTTAAATGCCCCGACCATGATGATCGCGGCGAGGGCTGCGGATTTCATTCTGGGAGAGCCCCAAAAAGAACCGGAACACGCAACCTTCTCTTTCCAAAACAACAGCTGATTTCATGACCAGATTTTCTGCAAATTTAGGGTTTCTGTGGTCTGACTTGTCTTTGCCAGATGCCATTAGGGCGGCTAAGAATGCGGGTTTTGACGCTGTAGAGTGCCACTGGCCATATGACATCGGCGCTGAAACGGTCAGGGCGACGCTGACAGAAACTGGTTTACCCATGTTGAGCATAAACACTTCGCGTGGAAACCACCAAGTTGGCGAGATGGGGTTGAATGCTTTGCCTGGTCGCGAGTTTGAAGCGCGTTCGGCCATCGATCAAGCGCTGGCTTATGCAGCTCAAATCGGGGCCGAAAACATACACGCGCTGGCAGGGGTAACGGCTGCAGATGGTGCATGGGAAACGTTTGCGGAGAACCTTGGTTATGCTTGTGTTTCAGCTGAAAAGTACGGCATCGGGGTTTTGATTGAGCCGATTAACACATTTGATGTGCCGGGGTATTTTTTAAGCAAAACAGATCAAGCCATAGAGCTTATTCAAGCAGTGAATACATCAAACCTGAAGCTTATGTTTGATGCATACCATGTCGAACGTATGGAGGGTGCAGTTTGTCCGAGGTTGGAAAAACTGATGCCGTGGATAGGCCACATTCAATTTGCAGGTGTCCCAAATCGTGAACGTCCTGATCAAGGCGGTTTGGACTATAAAACCGTGTTTCAAACAATCAAACACTTGGGCTATGCAGCTCCATTAGGTGCAGAATATAAATGCGTTGGCGAGACTGAAAACACTCTGGGCTGGATGCAAACCCTTCGATAAAATGTATTGGGCATGCCAAGGTGGCTATTCCACTTCTGTTTGCCCTCATGTATATAAACGCAAACTAAGCATTGAATCATAGAGAACCTCATGACCTTACACACAACGTCTTCCGATAAAGCTGTATTTTCTGTTCCGGGGAAAGGCCGAATTGCCACTGTGTTTGGTGGGTCAGGTTTTATTGGCTCTCAAATTGTGCGTGAACTTGCGGCCCAGGGTTGGGTCGTACGTGTTGCCGTGCGCAGACCGTCACGTGCACTTGAGTTAAAAACATCAGGGGATGTCGGTCAGGTTTTGCCGATGGTTGCGACAACGACCGACCGAAATTCGGTTCGTGCCGCCGTGTCTGGTGCTTGTCTGGTTGTTAACGCAACGGGCATATTGTTTGAAACAAAGACACAAACATTTGACGGCATTCACAACAAAGGCCCGGCTTTCATTGCAGAAGCATGCAAAGACTTTGGCGTTGATCGCTTGGTGCACATTTCGGCTTTGGGTGCGGATATACAATCAAACTCTGATTATGCCCGCTCGAAAGCTGCGGGTGAAGAAGCTGTTTTCAACAGATTTAAGTCAGCGACTATTCTTCGTCCTAGCGTTGTTTTTGGGCCTGAAGACCAGTTGTTCAACCGCTTTGGGTTGATGGCACGAACTGCCCCAATGTTACCATTGATCGGTGGTGGTGAAACGAAGCTTCAACCTGTGTATGTGGGCGATGTGGCAGATGCGGCTTTGTCGGCTTTGGCGAACCCGTCGACACGTGGGCAGACATATGAATTGGGCGGGCCGGAGGTGGTTACCTTCAAGGAGCTTCTGACCTATTTGTTGAAACTTGTTCGTAGAAACCGCCGTTTGCAATCTATCTCGTTCGGGTTCGCGAAATTCATTGCCAAGTTCGCCCAGCTATTACCAAATCCAGTTCTGACCGTAGATCAGGTTAAGTTGCTAAAGGCTGACAATGTTGTAGATAGTCAGGCAAAAGGCTTGGGTGATCTGGGTATAAAACCAACGTCAATGGATGCAATTGTTCCGTCATATGTTGAGCAATATCGTGCAGGCGGACGTTTCACCGTACGCAAACAGATAAAGTAGACTTGGTTATTCGGACTTTAAATGGCGGGCTTTAAACGGCAGATGAGATAAGCTTGTTTGTGAACGCTTGCCAAATGAAGCTTGAGTTTGTCTGCATCAATCCACCTAGCATTTTTTCTAATGTGGAACCAATGATCTGAAACCACGAATTCGTGATTGGTTTCACGTGCCAACGTGTTTTTAATGTTGTTCAACAAGTCTGGCCGCAAAGGGTTCAGGTCAAACGCTGCCATGCTACTTAGCCTGC
>JBMYWL010000021.1:0-14198 GCA_049607365.1 Alphaproteobacteria bacterium
GCTGCCAACCAGCTTGTAATCTCCTCCAAGCGGCCGAGTGAACCAGCTGGCTTGGTCAGTTGACCTTCTCTGTCGGCAACGCTTGCCAAAGCATCCTGATTTGCAGCAGGCAAATTGGGAAACAGTGCACGAATTTCAGCCAAGTTAGATAAAGTAACAGAAGACATATAAGGGTTCTCAAAGGCTTGGCGCACCGACAATCTCAGATCCCCGCACTTGATGCGGGGTCCAAACTTGAAAACGATGCTCAGTTAAGGTGGACCCCGCATCAGAGCCGCTTTATTCTAAGAGCGGCTTTAGTACGGGGATCGCAAAACATTAAACCTTAGCGAAGATAAGGCTACAGTTTGTTCCGCCAAAACCAAACGAATTCGACAAAACGCAATTGATGTCATCGCTGTAATGGTTTTCACGAAGAATTGGCACACCTTCAAATTCAGGGTCTAGCTCTTCAATGTGCGCAGAGGCGGCCAAGAAGCCTTCTTCAAGCATCAAGAGGCTATAGATTGACTCGTTGACACCAGCAGCACCAAGTGCGTGACCCGTAAGAGATTTGGTGGAACTTACGTAAGGCATGTCATCACCAAACACACCGCGAACAGCGCCGATTTCTTTTGAATCGCCAACTGGTGTGGATGTGCCATGTGCATTGATGTACTGGACTTTACGATCCCCGATTGTTGCCATTGCCTGACGCATGCAGCGTTCAGCACCTTCACCAGATGGCGCAACCATGTCAGCACCGTCAGATGTTGCACCATAACCAACAACTTCGGCGTAAATTTTGGCACCGCGTGCCTTGGCGTGTTCGTACTCTTCCAACACAAGCATGCCGCCGCCGCCAGAAATCACAAAACCATCGCGGTTTGCGTCATAAGCTCTTGAAGCCACACTTGGTGTTTCGTTGTATTTGGAAGACATGGCGCCCATGGCGTCAAAAGAAACAGACAAGGACCAATCAAGCTCCTCACCACCACCAGCGAACATGATGTCCTGTTTGCCGTACTGGATCATCTCAGCTGCATTACCAATGCAATGCGCAGAGGTTGAACAGGCAGAAGTGATTGAGTAATTCACGCCCTTGATTTTGAACATGGTCGCAAGGTTTGCAGAAACCGTTGACGACATGATTTTTGGCACCTGTGTTGGACCAACACGTTTTGGGCCTTTTTCACGAGTTGTATCAGTCACCCAAGTTTGAATTTTGGTTGATGGTCCACCTGAACCAGCAATAATACCCGTGCGCTCGTTGACGATCTGGTGCTCTTCCAAACCTGAGTCTTCAATGGCTTGCTTCATGGCGATGGTGGCATATGCCGCACAATCCCCAAGAAAACGACGCTCTTTACGATCCAGCAGCGCTTCAACATCACACTTTACTTGTCCAGCAACCTGACTGCGGAAGCCAAGTTCAGTATAAGATGGCTCTGCACCAATGCCAGAAGTGCCGTTTTTCAGGCTTTCCAAAACTTCAGTCTTGTTTCCGCCAATGCTGGAAACAATACCAAGACCAGTTACAACTACGCGTCTCATGTTATTACTTATGCTCCTGTTGATCCAAACAGACCAACTTTTAGGTCGGATGCTTCATAAATAGTCTTGCCGTCAGCTTTTACAACACCGTCGGCTATACCCAGAATCAAACGACGCATAATAACACGCTTCATTGTAATCTCGTACGACACCATTTTGGTTTCAGGGGTTACCATGTCGGTAAATTTAACTTCGCCAACACCAAGCGCGCGACCACGGCCTTTTCCGCCAGCAAAGCCAAGGAAGAAGCCGCAGAGCTGCCACATGGCGTCGAGACCCAAACAACCAGGCATTACCGGATCACCTTCGAAATGACATGGGAAAAACCAGCGATCTGGCGTGATGGCATATTCAGCGTGAATGAAGCCTTTGCCATGCTCGCCACCATCGTCGTTAATCTCGACAATGCGGTCCATCATCAACATGGGCGGCATAGGTAATTGCGGGTTACCCTCGCCGTACATTTCACCGCGTGCGCAAGTTAATAAGTCCTCGTATGAGAAGGATGCTGATTTGGCCATGAGTTTTATGTCCCTGAATTTTGCAAAGATTAAAAATCTTTATAGATAAATTTTACAGATTTAGCCGCACTTTACTGTCTTAGTTGGCACCTGCCTACCCTGTATCACGCAACACATAGGTGTGGACCCCTGCTTTGCAAACAAGCACTAAAACTAGAAAAGTTTTTACTAAAGGCCTTAAAAAGAGTAGTTATACCCTAACTTAGAAACAAAATGCCCCGTTGCACATCGGGGATTTAGAAGCGCATTTCAAACCATGACACTTTCAGTGGCAGACAAGTTAAGACAAGCTGGCCTTAGACCAACCTCCCAACGCATGGTGCTGGCTAACCATTTGTTTCGACATGGGCACAAACACGTTACGGCAGAAGCGCTTCACGAAGCTATTTCTACTGTCGGTGAAAAAGTGGCACTCGCCACCGTTTACAACACGCTCCACCAATTTACAGATGCCGGGCTTCTTCGTCAGATTGTCATTGAAGCTGGCAAGTCCTATTTTGACACCAACGTAACAGCCCATCACCATTTTTATTATGAAGATGAAAACAGGCTGGAAGACATTCCGTTCGAACGCATTAGCGTCGTGTTGGACGGCCAAGACCCAAAAATGGCCGAGCCGCCAAAGGGCATGCGTGTGTCTCAGGTTGACGTCATCGTTCGCTTACGATCAGATCAAGCCTAAAATTACGGGCCTAAACTAAAGATCAAACTCAGCTCTAAGGTCTTTCTCGATACTGCCCAGATACCGCAAGCTGAGTATCGCCAGGACGAAGACCAAAGCGACAAATCCGCCGTATGCTGAAAACGCATCTGCAAACGTTTGGTCAGAAGCACCCCCCGATCCGCCTTCGCGACTGCTCCACAAATAGGTAATACTCGCGCCGAAATCAAAAACACCGTGTGCAATAATCGGCACCCAAATTGAGCCACTTATCAAATACAGACAGGCGAAAATAATGCCCAAAAAGAAGGTGTAGACAACCTGCATACAAGTTTCCGGTAAAGGTTGACCGTAAATATAATTTCCAAAGTGCCAGATGCCGAACAAAGCCGAACTGACAAAAATTGCGGTTAGTATGGATGATCGTTGTGAACCCCAAGCGCGCAACAAAATTAAAAAGACAACGCCCCTGAACCAAATTTCCTCTTCAACGCCAATTGACATGTCTGCAAGCATGGAGGTCAGCACAACAAATGCTGGGTATTGCTGGAACCCAACCCATATGTTTGGAAAACCAACTTGAACCACGATGGTTGCCGCCAAAAACAGATATAAAGCTGGTTTACGATCCCAATCGTTTATGCCTTTACGTGCGCCCAAGTTCTCAAACAAAGACAAGCGCATCAGCAACAAAACACCGAAAATGGCCATCCAAGATCGACGACAAGCTTCACCAACCAAAAGCCACCAACCGTTTGCGGTGTCAGATTTTGCAGTCGGGAAAATCCCTTCAAAACTGGCAGCAAAACTGACAGCAAAATTGGCGGAGGCCACAATCGCAAAATCATGAAGAATTAGGAAGGCCATAACCATCATGAGTGGATTGGTAAATGTTCGTTGGATGAGGTTGTCGTTGTGCATAAACAAAGATATAAGTGTCAGCCTATGCTTTCGCGAACAGAATTTTCACTTATAGGCGATATATTTCGTCGCTCTGGTTTGTATGGAGACAAAAAGGCTCAAATCCAGCTAAGCCTTTCGTTTTTCTGTCTCATTTTGGCGCAAGGAACCGTGGTCGCTGTGCCGCTGATCTTTGGCTTAATCGTAGACGCATTAGAATCGCCAACCGACCTGGATAAAATCGGTGACTTTGACTATAGCATAATCATTTACCTGTTGGCGGCTTTCACCCTAACCCGATTTACAAACCGCTTTGCAGCAAACGCCAAAGATTTCCTTTTTGACTGGGCAACCTTTGGCTTATTGGTTCGCTTATACAACAATGCCTTTTCCCATCTTTTGTCTTTGCCTTACAGCTTCTTTGTGGACGGGTCCACGGGCAGTGTTTCGAAAGCTTGGGACCGTGGCGCTTGGGCAAGTCAGTCGGTCATTGACGCGCTGATTTATCGCTTCATCCCCATGTTTTTGACCGCTTTCTTTACCTTAAGCTACATAAGTTGGACATATGGCTGGCTTTTATCCGGCTTGGTTTCAGCGTGCATGATAACTTATATTTTATGGGTGCAATGGTCGGTTCAACAGGTTCGCAAACACATGAGCCAGTCCAACAAGTTCGAGGACAACCTGAACCGAATTGCTGTGGACAGCTTTACAAACGCCTTGTCCGTCAAAGTCTTCAACGGGTACGGTTCTAGCGAAGCCAGAATAAAAAACGACTTTTTGGGCTACCGAGATGAAAACCGCAGTGTTAGCTTATCCAGCTTGGTTTTGGGTTCCGGCGGCGCGTTGATCGTAAGCATAACCCTAGCCTCGGTCATGTTCGTTGCCTTCAGGCACTATCACCAAGGGCTTATATCCACAGGCCAGTTTGTCGCCCTGTTCACCCTTGTGAATCAGGTTTTTATTCCTGTATCAGGCATTGGTCGCGCGTATCGAGACATAAAGGCTTCCCTGATCAAGTGGGACACACTGCGCAATATGCTCAATCAACCCACAGAATTTGACGTTGATGGCGCGCAAACGATTGACCTTAGCCAAAAGCAGATTGAATTCAAAAACCTGGACTTTTCGTACGCAGAAAAACCCATGCTTAAGGGTTTGAATTTTGTTGTCCAACCTGGCAAAAGCTTGGCGATTGTCGGGCCGTCAGGGTCTGGCAAATCAACCTTGGTGAAAATTCTGTTGCGCTTATGGCTGCCAAACAGCGGCGGACTTTTGGTTGACGGCCAGCCTGTCGAGGAATTTCAGTTAAAGTCTTGGCGCAGCAACTTTGGTGTTGTGACTCAAGACCCATCGTTGTTGAACGACAGCATCAAAAACAACATCTTATTTGGGCGTGTTTTTGCATCAGACGCACTTGCTGAAGAAGCAATGAAAAAGGCCGCTGAAGCAGCTGAGCTTGACGGTTTTATTGCCGGTTTGGACAAAGGTTACGACACACTGATCGGCGAGCGTGGTGTTAAACTTTCAGGTGGCGAAGCACAACGTCTGGCCATTGCCAGAGCATTAGCGGACGACCCAACGGTTTTGGTGTTTGACGAAGCAACATCCAGCTTGGACACAGTTGTCGAACGCGAGATACAATCCAACCTAATGCGCGTGTCCAAAGGTCGCACGAGCGTGACAATCGCACACCGTTTAACCACGATCATCGACGCAGACACCATCTTGGTGATGGACAAAGGCCGCCTGGTGCAGTCTGGCACGCACAAGCAACTGTTAGAGCAAACAGGCTTATACGCCGATTTGTGGAACGCCCAGTTAAAAGCTGATTAGCTTTTTGATGGTTTTGCGTTTTCACGACGGCGCAAAATCTCCTCGCGGATTAAAATCACAACGCCTGATGCCAAAATCAAAAATATACCGGGCCACATGTAGGTTTCAGGAAGCTCTCGCCAGATGACCCAGCCGACGACAAATGCAAATATAAGCGTTAAATATTCAAACGGTGCGATGACACTTGGAGATGCCAGACGAAACCCCCAGTTCAAGGCGTAAGCACCGAACGACCCGAAAACGCCGAGTAAAACAAACAGCGGAAAATCAGCAGCGATTGGCGCTTCGAAATCAATTAAAATCCACAAAATTGAAACAAAACCTGAGCAAAGAACCGTGTAAAACGTGAAAAGGGCGTTTGAATCTTCAATGTCCACAACACGAACGATGGTGAGTGAGATGGCATAACAAAGTGCGGTGATAACCGGCAGCAAGGTCCAGATTGAAAACACATCTGTGCCGGGTCGGTTGATCAGCAAGACACCGACAAAACCGATTACAACAGCGTTCCAGCGCCAAACACCAACAGATTCCTTGAAAATCAGCACTGAAAGTATGGTGATAAAAGCAGGTGCGACATAAAAAATGGAGGCTACAGTTGCCAGCGGCAAATGTGCCAAACTCATGAAAAACAAAAACTGTGCGATTGCGATCAACACGCCACGAACAAGGGCGATTTTCCAAGACTTCAAACGCCATGTCAGGGGTGAAGGTGTTTTTCCATCGCGGATTTTGTTTCGTTTACGCCACCAAGCTTCAATGAAAAAGATGCCAGCCAATATGGGCAAAGCAAACCAGTTTCTAGCAAGCCCAATTTCACCCGCAGGATAAGTTTCGGTTAGAATTTTTGCCGTGACGTCCATGCCCGTCATAAGCAAACCGCCCAGCAGTGCCAAGAAAACACCCAAAAAAACGGTGTTTTTTACACGTGTTTTGTCTGCTTTCATGCTCATTTATAGGCCTTTATAGGCTGCAAACAGGCGTTTATACCCCCGGTTTTGGCCTTCATTGGTGCTGTTCTTGGCTTCATAAGGCCTGTTTTTGTCCAAGTTGATTTTTTGCCCGAGTTGATTTTTCAAATCCAAGGCAAAGTCAGTCAATCCAAGCTCCAGCAAATCATACATTTGGGCATAAACGGTTTGGTCCATCCCCCAAGGGTCTACCAAGTCAATCGGTAACTTAGCCGGAGACAGGTCAGAGAACAGAACAAGCTCTGCCTTTCCAGATAACACAGCCGGAGCAAACTTGGTTTTCAATTCACGGATATGGTCCCGTGTCATGCAGACAATCTTGTCAAAAGTGTCAAAGTCTTTTTGACAAATTTGACGCCCTCTCAGCATTGCCAAGTCATATCCACGTCGACCACCTTCAAGAACACTCAGGTTGGTGGGTGCTTCTTCAAGATGCTGGGCGGTGGTGCCAGCTGAGTCCAAAAACAGGGCAGAGCTAAAACCTTGCTCGCCGGCCTTGTGTCGCAAAATAGCTTCAGCTGCTGGGCTGCGACAAACATTTCCAGTGCAAACAAACAGAATGCTATAAGCGTCTTTATGTGTCATGAAACCTTGCCACCAAAATAGGGTAATGTTTCCTTATGACTTAATAGGAACCAACTGGCAACAAGTCCTATGGATTAGCAGTGCGTATAATTTCGGTCACGACCTTGGCCTTAGATTTGTTCTTCGCAAGCAAGGCTTTGAACGCCTTTTCAAGCCGCGCCAACCGTTGCCGCGTTCTAACCGTCGCGTAGGAAGTTCGGTAGGTAATCTTTAGCGTCGTTACAGTTTCACCAAGGTGATTTCGAACGATTTTTTGCTGCTTCGCCCACAAAGCCTGCGAGGAACCTTTAGAGCCATCAAACGCGGCGTCTGTCACGACCATGCGAAGCACACGTCCAGCGCTTAAAGCAAAGTCCGCCCTCGTGACACGACCACGGGTTAGCCTGACGACACGTGGATTTTCTGATTGGACCAACATGCCCTGTGGTAGGGACTTGGGGTGGAGTTTCACAAGGAAGTTTGAACCCATGTTTTCCTTTGGTACTGAAACACAGGGTAAGGAGTAACGACCGTACAGGTCCGCCCGAACAGACTTTCCTTTTGTTGTGAAAATAAGTGCATTGGCAATGCCAAGCTCGCCATCGTCTTGTTGACCGTTTCCGTTTTGGTCGTGATAGACTTTTCCAATAATATCGGCACAGTCAAACACAGGCTCCATGACAATTCGTATTGCGGCTGATACCCGCTCGCTCAGTTTTTCGTCATACGCATTTTGAACTTCAGCCTGATTTTGATAAACGCCAAGGGGAACGCCCGCACCAATGACCGTGTCAAACTTAATGACAACGCGCCCTTCTGCCGGAATGTTCAAAGTCCAGGTCAAACGGTTCCCGTTTGTTTCAGGTTCTGCGTTAGACATTTCAATGCCGTCTACGGTAAGACTGGTCGAGTTCGCACTGTAAATAAAGCCGACGGGTAAAAAATCTATTATGTTTGTCTCTGGCAGATTAAGGGATTCTAGGTTGGTTACCACAATCTCCCAACGCGCAAACTCGCCAATGCTAACATCAAAATCAATTGCGTGTTTGAAAAGCGAAACCACTTCTTCTCCGCTTGGCGCAGGGTCCAACGGAATGTGGTTGTTGAAAATTTTGTTGCGTGGGTCATCGTGGGTTAAAAAACTCAAGTGATACGCCGTTGCGGGTAACCCGTTTTGTCCAATCGACGGAATTGCTGGACTCGCTTGAATTTGACAGCCGAACAAGCCAACAACAACGTCCCTCGATGGATCATCTGCACAATCTTTTTGGATCATACGTGACAGAGGTGCCGCGACCCCACCGCGGGTAGCCCCTGAACCGTCAAGCTCTAGGTCAAAATAACCCACCTGACTTGCCTCGACTTTAATGCCGATTATGTCACCGGGTAAGCATTCTGAATCTGGGTTGTCAGCAGCAAACTGTACATCCAGATTATACTCACCATTGGCACCGGTAATTTGTGGGTTGGACACACCCGCTGGTAAACAAGATGCATCAAGCACTTTGGGCACAGAACCCATACTTAGGTTCATCAACCAAACGCGTGCGCCAACAACTGGAATACGATGCACAGCGTCATAAACAACACCTGTTCCGTAAATCAGCAAAGGTGTCGGGTCATCCACACCACCATAAGCGTTGATGCCATAAACATTTGAACCATCGTCCGACAGATCTTTAATTTGCGATCCATTAAGGTCCTCACCACTTACTTCAACCTGATTGGTTAAAGGTGTTGGTGCCATGTCCGCTGATCGGTCTAATTCCACAGAAAACTGAACCAAAAAACTATCTTGGGCTGCCAGCTTACTTGAAAAGCCGTTTTCAACCATTTCAACGGATGATTGATACAAGGACCAGTTTGGCGCCAAAGATATGGATGACTGGGGGTTCAGTGGCGGAATTAACATGAATGGCGCATCTGTTAAGCTGACAAATGCACCACCTAAATCAATTGAACCGCCAAACTGGGCAATAAGATCATTGTGAACGCGGACACGTTCCAAATCTAGTGTACCTGTGTTCTTTACCGCGAGCTGAAAATCAACCTGATGGTTGCCATTTGGCAAGCCGACAATTGACACAGCTTCTAAAGCCGCTGAAATTGCAGAAAGTCTCAACGGTGTTTCATCATCAACGCCCCCTGCACCATTGTCAGACGCGGGATCAAGCCCGTTGTCACTTAAGTCTGTCACGATTAGATGCCCACTTTCAGCCTTGGGCCCACCGTCTGGATATGAAACGCCCTTAACAACAAACTGGTTGAAAATTTCCGCACCACTGTCAATTTCTCCACCGTTTGAAGCTGGGTCAATCAGGGCATTGAAGGTCATACTGAAAGCTTGTGTTGGTGCCAATCGTCCCGAAGAACCGTCAAAAAACTTAGCGCCTGTGGGTTCACCTGTGAACGGTTTCGACGTCGGTAAAATGTCGATGGTACTGTTTAAGGCATCAACCAGCGGTTGGGTCAAAATCTCTTCAAACGGTGCACCGATGAGCGTGCGCAAATCATTCTTTATTTGTAACTCGCCAAATACCTTTGCGCCTGTGTTGGCAATGTTCAACCGATATTTTACGTCAAACTTTCCATCTTCGCGGCTTATTATTTCTTCAACTGCAAGGCTGGAGTTCAATTTGGCTAACTGAATTTGGGTCGGTTCTTCAAAAATATCAGACTCGTCACCTGCAACAAATGCTTCCTTTCCATCTGTGGAATAGGCTTCTGTTAGGGTGCCATTTGGGTCCAATCCGGTCGCGTAACTGCTAAACTGATAATCCCCCCTTAAAGGCGGTATTATCTCAGAGGTCAGGGCAACCAAATTTATGATTGTAAGCTCAAGGTTAACAGTCGCTGATTCACCCGGAAACAAAGTTGAAATTGGCGACAATAGATTTGTGTTACTTTCCCCATTAAAATTGTTGTTCAGGAAAATGCTGGTCGATGTGCCTTCAATTTGTGGCATGACGGTCATATTGGACCAGTCAACGTTCGGGTTACCAAACACACTTCCCAAATCGGCACCAATGCTTAGGTTTTTTAGTTTTGTATTGCCAAAATTCTGAACTTTGTAACTCAATTGAATCTGCCATGGGCCGTTGTTGTTCGGTCCAGACGCTAATACATCCAGCTTTTGTGCCAAGCCAAGCTCTGCGCGGAAACCCGGTGTAATTACAGTTGGGTCCGAATTGTTTGACGGATCACCATCTTCATCTGGGTCTGGCTTACTTCCATTTTGACTTCGGTCTTCCACAACCACGTTGGTTTTGTCTACCGCTTGTCCAAACGCCTGACTGCTGAGTGCAATGCCTGAAGAGGCTTCAAAACGTGCGGAGAAACGAATTGTACCCGTCGCTCCACCTTCCAACACATCTTGGCCAAGCAATAAATCTGGATTGCTACTGCCATTATAGGCCGAGTTACCCGCGGTCAGGTTTATGTTGTCAAGAATTGGCTCGGTCACATCAATTAGAATGGCGTCGCTGCCAAACAAGAAACTCAGGTCATCGGAAACCTGAACTTGGCTTAAGGTTTCGCCACCCAAATTGGCAACGATTAACTCAAACGTAACGTCAAACTGCCCGGGTTCACCGATCGACATGCCACCCTGCGGGGTTTCTGTGGCTTCCGTTACACCAGCATTTGAAACCTTCTTGGCAATAGCCAACAGACCCGGAATACTAATTTCCGCTGGTGTGTTGTTGTCGTAAGGTGTCGGGTTGTCGCTCGGGTGACTTCCAGGTGTATCTGGGTCGGGGTCCTGACCAGACTGACTTAAATCGCCAATCTGATCATTCGTGCCGGGACGGAAAGCAGAGCCAGAGGCAGAAACCAAGAACGGACCCATGGAATTTTGCGACACATCAATACCGGAAACATTGAACAATACCTCCATTCGGAATACTGCCTGCGCGCCAACTTCTAACCGTGCCAAATCGCTCGTGCTGATAAGCTTAGTATCTCCAGTCACATCGCCATTGAAAGCTGGGTTTATCGGCAAATCAGCACCACCTATCTGCACCAACCCGGGTGTCGCAATACCAAGGAACACAGCGTTAGACACAGCGTCAAAACTGGACCTGAAATCCAAATCAATTTGCAGCTTGTCCAAGGGCGTGTTTCCAACATTTTGAACCAATATCTCAATAATTGATTTGTAGTTTCCAGCCCCTGCAACTTTAACCCCACGGGTCGCACTCAACGCCAAACCAAGCCCGTCTTGCAGTGGCAAATCTATGGGCGTGACTGTATTTTCAGCTGCTGAGTCGGCTCGACCATCTCCATCAAAATCTGGCTCCAAAAGGTCTGAGTTTGCTGACAGATCATCAACCACGGTCTTGTCCGGGCTGCGGGCTGTACCAATTGTTTGAATGTTAAACGGTCCAAAACCGCCCTCGTCTGGAATGACCTTAAACTGGAAGCTAACCAGCGCTGTTTCGCCAACTTTTAATATGCTTTGCTCGTCAGAGATCAATCTAATACCGGAAGGGTCAACGCCTCGACCAGTGTAAGCCAAATTCCAAGGTAAAGGCCCCGAACCGTTGATTGGTTGTTCGGGACTTGAATAAAAGCTTCCCCCGACCACGCCTTCCAAATCCAGGTCCAAAGAAACGTCGCTCAAATCCACGTTGCCCAAGTTTTCCACAAATATATTTGCATTAACCAAAAAAGCGCCGGAACCTGTGCCCAAACCAGAACTCGTTTGACCTAATTCTTCTTCAATCGAACCAATATTCATAGCGATTCCAAGACTTGGTCTTTCAGGAAGCAACAAATTCGTCGGGTCGGAGTTATCTTGTGGGCTGTTGTTATCTTGCGGCGCCAATCCTGTGGTTTCTTCATCCGTGTCAAAACCATCAACCGGATCATCTACAATTTGCAATGTGCCGTCTGGCAATAAAGTAAGCAGCATTTCGTCATTGTCTGACAGGTCGGTAATGAAATTGTTGATCGGGTCTAGACCCTGACCGGCAATTCTTAAGTTGAACTGGTTGGAAGCCGCACCGTTGGGTATAAATTCAATTGAAAAACCCATCCGGTCTTCAGTGGCAATGTTCAAGGAATCTGCAGTTGCGAGAAGGCCTGTTTCCAAGAACGTCGCGTTTTCAGAAGGCAAGATGAGCCCATTTGTCGTAAGGTTGGGTACAAAGCGAACAAGTTCTGCCTCAACCGGAAATGTGTTATCTAAATCAACTGTGAACGAAAGATCGTTTAGGGGCTGGTTGCCCGTGTTTTGAACCAATAATTCATAATGCGCGATGAACGATCCGGCAATTTGCCCCTCAACCACATCTTTAAGCTTTAAAGCCAAACCCATTGAGCTTGAAGTCGGCACACTTATTGATGTTGGTGTCGAATACTCATTTGCCAATGAATTATCTATTGGATCCAAAGAGGGCGTTGTCAAATCAGGGTCTGCGCCATCAGTCGATACATCAGTCACACGTTGTGAACCATATGCGCTCGGCGGTTTTGCAGTCGCGAGTGCGGCAGCTTCATAAGGCCCTGTAAAGAAATCTGAATCCCATTTGACCAACAGCTTCATCGAACCACTTTCGCCCGGTGCCAAAACACCCGATTCATCCAGTAAGCGTTGTGGATCATTTAAAGGATTGTTCACTTGCCCGTCTGCCGCCTGCCCCAATTCAGGGCTAACACCAATCACCTGATAAGAAAGCAGACTTGGGTTCAAATTCGATGGAATTGTTAAGGGGGATGATGAAAAAATTGATAAGAGGTCAATTTCAACCTGTACGCTGTTGAGGGGTAAATGACCCGTGTTTTGTACCAGAAAATCAAACTCCAACTCTTGATGAGCAGGAACAAATGCATTTTCGATTGGCCCAGATGTCAAAGCCATAGCGAGTGCAATTTTTGGCTCTGGCGACAGGTCTAAAATGGTTGGAAAACCGGCACCACCGGCGTTATTTTCCGGGTTTACCCCCTGATCTGAAAGGTCTTGAATGCTGCTGTCGTCTGGGGCTAGACCTGACACCAATGCAGTTAGGTTATAAGGGCCGTAATTGGCGATGTTGTCATCGCGAAGATCAATCTTGAACGAGAAATCAATGTTAAAAGTTTCGTCTGGTTGTAGGGCGTCAAACCCAGATAAAAGGTGTGTATCAAACCGTCCATCAAAGCCTGAATTTCCAGCATCTATATCACCAGAGACCAAGGGTCTAGAGATATCAGAAACCACAACCCCGTCAGGGAATATGGCAGCCAAGTCAAAAGCAACTTGCGTGTCAGAGACTAGCAAGTTTCCGGTGTTTTTGGCGGTCAATCTTATGTCAGTGTCAAACACGCCCAACACATTTGATGGCGAAATGGATTGTACATTTAGTGCCAGACCAAGTTCTTGTTGGCCCGTAATTTTTATCTGTGTGGGTGTTGAAAAATTGTCAGCGCCAGCACCACTTGGGTCGGGGTATAAACCTTCATGCGAAATGTCTAACTCCAGGTTTCCGTTGCTTGAGCGACCTTCGCCTTTTGCGGATAAACTGAAACTTGCATTGGCGTTCGGGCTGAATTCCAAATCGATATAAATGACGATGGTTTCGTCAACTTCCAATATGTCTATGCCTTCAAGCAGATCTTTCTCGCTGGCACCGTCATACAGTGAATTCAAGGTCAGGCTTGAAGCCGTACTTTCTAAGCCAGCAAATGCACTGGCAGAGTTCAACACAGCGCCTTCCGGCAACTGCGCTTGGATAGACAGCTCCAAGTTTAAATCACTTAAAGCAGTGTTGCCCTTATTTTCAGCAAGCAATTTCAGCTGCGTTGTAAATCGTCCGGGTTCAGAGCCAGGTTGAACACCTGAACCGGTGATACCCAAAGCTAACCCAAGTACCGGGTTTGTGCGGTCGTAGGAATATGACACGTCTGGTACGTCAGCTAACAGTTGGAAACAGCGGGCCGCTTCGGTCTGTGCAATCAAAAAGCTCGAATCAAGTGTGGTTTCCAGAACCACAACGCAATAATTTCCGGGTGTTTGATCGTTGAAATTAAAGCGTCCATTTGTGTCCGTTAAAGTCGTGGCTATCAACGTGTCTTGAGACAGGTCAAATTCACCTGTTGTCAAATTGTCCTCATACAGACTGACAACCACGGCGCCTATGCCGTTACTTCCTACAACTGGCGAACTTATGCTGGCGTCTGTGACCGACCCAGAAATATCAAAGCCCGGGAACACGCCAAAATCAAAATTAGTGG
>JBMYWL010000022.1:0-13953 GCA_049607365.1 Alphaproteobacteria bacterium
GTTTTAGAGATCGCGCCAGAGATGAACGGCTGTGCGGCCGCCATCATGGTTACGTGACTTTCAACAGACAACAAACGCTCGCCGTTTGCACCACACTTGCTGGCACAATCAAAGATCGACAAGTGCTCATCTTTAAGCTTTGGCGCGCCTTCAAGTGTCATGGCACCACAAACGTGGGTGTTTGCCTTGGCAATTTGCTCTTTCGTGAAGCCAAGCTCTGCCAACATGTCGAAGCTAAAGTCGTTCAGCTGTGCGTCTGTGAAGCCAAGCGCATCACGGCAGAAATCGTCACCCAATGTAAAGCGGTTGAAGGCGTAGCGAATGTCCAAAACAGCTTTCAGAGAGTCTTCAACTTTCTTCAGGGCTTCGGCTGTGAAGCCTTTAGCTGCCAAAGTGGAGTTGTTGATTTCTGGTGCGTTGCCAATTGACGAGTGGCCAACTGCGTAGCCGATGATGTCTTCAACTTCCTGAAGGCTGTAACCAAGGTTTTTCAGGGCTACCGGAACTGTGCGGTTGATGATTTTGAAGTAACCACCGCCAGCAAGCTTTTTGAACTTCACAAGTGCGAAGTCAGGTTCGATGCCTGTTGTATCACAGTCCATAACCAGGCCGATTGTACCAGTTGGTGCAATTACGGTTGTTTGTGCGTTACGGTAACCATGCTTCTCACCTTGGGTCAGTGCTTCGTCCCAAGCTTTAATACCAGCATCTACAACAGCTTGCAGTGGGCATTCGCTACGGTTCAAAGGAACCGGAAGAACAGTTAGGCCTTCGTAGCCACCAGAATCGCCGTTTGCAGCACGCTTGTGGTTGCGAATAACCCGCAGCATTTCGTCACGGTTGTCAGCGTAACCTTGGAATGGACCAAGCTCGCTAGAGATTTCGGCAGATGTTTTGTAGGCAATACCAGTCATTAAAGAGGTCAAACCAGCACAGATGCCGCGACCCTTAACACTGTCGTAAGAGTGGCCCATGGCCATCAACAGGCCGCCGATGTTGGCGTAACCAAGCCCAAGTGTGCGGTATTCGTAGGAAAGCTGTGCGATCTCTTTAGACGGGAACTGAGCCATCAACACAGATGTCTCAAGTGTCAAAGTCCAAAGGCGACAAGCGTGTGTGTAGCCTTCAAGGTCGAACAGGGAGTCTGCGTCCGCGCCCTCAACCTTGTCGTTCATGAACGTCATTAGGTTGATTGAAGCAAGGTTACAGGCCGTGTTGTCCAGGAACATGTACTCTGAACACGGGTTTGACGCGTTGATGCGACCAGAATTAGGGCAGGTGTGCCACTCGTTAATGGTTGAGTCGTACTGCAAACCCGGGTCAGCACACTGCCAAGCAGCTTCAGCAATTTGGTCCCAAAGGTCACGTGCCTTGATGGTTTTGGTAACCGAGCCGTCGCGACGTGCGATCAAATTCCAGTCACCGTCGTTCAAAACTTCTTCCAAATACTCGTTCGACACACGAACCGAGTTGTTAGAGTTTTGACCTGCAACTGTAAGGTAGGCTTCGGAATCCCAATCAGTGGTTAGAATTGGGAAATCAACGTTGGTAAAGCCTTGGCGTGCGAACTCGACAATACGGAATACGTAGTTGTCTGGCACAAGCGCTTTGCGAGCTGCTTTGATTGCCTTCTTCAGTCCGGCGTTTTTCTTTGGGTCGAACGCGTCTGAATCTGAAATGTCACGCTCTGCGTTACAGGCTTCCATAACAGCGTTTAGGTGCTGGTGACAGATTTTCGAACCCGTAACCAAGGCGGCAACTTTTTGCTCTTCCTTAACTTTCCAGCTTACGTAGTTTTCAACATCAGGGTGGTCAATGTCCACGGTCACCATTTTAGCGGCGCGACGTGTTGTTCCACCAGATTTAATAGCACCAGCGGCGCGGTCACCAATTTTCAGGAAGCTCATTAAGCCTGATGACTTACCGCCGCCTGACAAAGGCTCGCCTTCGCCACGAATGCTAGAGAAGTTAGAACCTGTGCCAGAGCCATATTTGAACAAGCGTGCTTCGCGTGTCCAAAGGTCCATGATGCCGCCTTCGTTTACGAGGTCATCACCAACGGACTGGATAAAACAGGCGTGGGGCTGTGGGTGCTCATAAGCTGAGTTGGACTTGGTCAGCTTACCAGTTTTGAAATCAACATAGTGGTGACCCTGACTTGGACCGTCAATGCCGTAAGCCCAGTGAAGGCCCGTGTTAAACCACTGTGGAGAGTTCGGAGCAGCCATTTGAGCCGCCAACATGAAACGCATTTCATCAAAATAGGCACGTGCAAAGCCGTCATTGTCAGCCGACGTACCGAAATAGCCACCTTTCCAAGCCCAATATGTCCAAGCGCCAGCAAGGCGATCAAACACTTGACGAGCAGATTGCTCACCTGAATAGCGGTCTTCTTTTTTAAGTTTAGCAATTTTGTCTTCGTCTGGAACCGAACGCCACAACCAAGAAGGTACGTCATTTTCTTCAACGCGCTTCAGATGCTTGGCGATGCCAGCTTTACGGAAATATTTCTGGGCAAGAATGTCACCAGCAACCTGACTCCACTCAGATGGTACTTCAACGTTTTCAGCACGGAAAACGACTGAGCCATCCGGGTTTTTAATTTCGCTCGTAACTGTACGGAAATCGAAACTAGAGTAGGCATCTTTGCCTTCGACAGTAAACCGACGATCAATACGCATAAAATTAGGCCCCAAAAATTAAAACCAAAAGCTCCGGCCCTTTTAACAAGGGAGGAGATCTTACAATACAAAACATTCTAAAGGCAACTTTTACGGTTGCCTTATTCTTAAGTGAGTTGGGGAATGTTACGTAAGATCTACCATTCAGATAGAGAACACTTCCCTTTGAGCTTCACATGTCAAACTCGAACCGGATGAATTTTCAGTCACCTCTTATTGCCGAGCGAGCATCATCGAACTTCGAGATTCGAATTCATTGCAAAACGCAACTGCCTCTTCGCAGAGCAGTTTTATGACATACGGCTTCTTTGTGAGTCGAGCTTGATTTTCAAAGATAGCTGACACGAATTGTGGCGGCTTCGCCTAAGTTGTTGATTCATGGCCCAAAATTCCGATTCTTGAGTTGTAAATTTTTTTTGCTGCCATCGAGAATTCAATGGGTGGCAAGTGAAAACGGTTACTACTTAAAATATACGAATCTAAAACTCGATTCCCATATCAATTTCTGGAATTGTCATCTAACTAATTGATATATATCAACTTTCATGAAAAATCAAGCGGTAGCGACTCCGGAACGTTTCACATTTCTACGAGTCACACAAAAAACAGGGTTCACGGCATCAACAAATTTGAAGGCTGATTTAGCTAAACAGGCTGTGGATAAGTCGAGGATAAATTCGGTTGGATTCACCTTAGAGTCGTGATGTACCAGACATGCGTCCTAACATGGTCATGGCACCTTCGTATATTTACGCGGTTGCCAAAGTCAGAATGAGAATGGTTGAGAGTCTTTAGCTCTTAAGGACTGGTTATGTTTTCCCAAAACAACAGATCAGAGCAGCACAGACCCTGCCGGTCTAGACCCAGCAATAAACTTGTGCGAAAACGGTCTTAAGATATTAAGCTAAACATTTTGGGTGAGATTAAATTTCCCCCACAGTCAATTAGGACAGGGTAACCATGTCAGCTCTTGGTACAAAACTATACACACTCCTTTGGGGCGAGAAGGTCGGCGAAGACAAATTCGGCAACCGCTATTATCGTTTGAAAAACGGAAAGAAGTATAAAGCGAGCTTGCGTCAACAGCGTCGTTGGGTTCTGTACAAAGGTCAGGCCGAAGCATCAAAAGTTCCGGCAGAGTGGCACGCGTGGATTCATTATACAGTGAATGATGTGCCGCAAAACGATGGTCAAATTTATGATTGGCAAAAGGATCATCTTCCAAATTTGTCAGGAACAGAGCTGGCTTACAGACCACCCGGTCACGGTTTGTCAGACAAACCGCGCGCCAAAACGGGTGCTGATTATCAAGCTTGGACACCTGAGTAACAAATAAATGCCACTTACAGTGCCTAAGGTGCTTTTGGTAAATACTTAAAAAATCGTTTGTTTGGAGCAGGTTATGAACCGAAATTGGGTTGAAACTCTGGTTGGTGCTGTTGTACTTTTGGCGGCTGGTTTGTTCCTGTTCACTTTAATTGGTAAAGCGGACTTAGGTAAAAGCAGCGCGAAAAACTTTCAAGCTGTGTTTTTGAACGCTGATGGTTTGACAGCGGGCACAGATGTTCGAATTGCTGGCGTAAAAGTCGGACGTGTTACTGGGCAAAGGCTCGACACCCAAACTTATGACGCGATTGTTGAATTTGACGTAAATGACGGTGTCGAAATTCCTGAAGACAGCTCAATTGCAGTATTAACCGATGGTTTGTTGGGCGGAAACTACCTAGCAATCCAACCCGGTGGTGCTGATGGCATGTTGGCAGATGGAGATCGTGTTAAGTACACCTCTGACTCTATCAACATGATCGAATTGATTTCAAAAGCCATATTCTCGGCCACCGAAGATTAATCGCGTGAGTGGCGATACACCCACGAACGAAAGCTGGTTGCCTGTCTGGAAGGACAAAAACGGTGATCCACTAGCTTGCAAAGATAAACTTAGCGTTTTAAACAGCAGTTTTTCTGATTTGAAGCAGGAAGCACAAGACGTTCTGGAAGACGCAGTGTTGATTGGCTGTGACGAAAGTCAAATTCGCGAAACCTTACAAGCCATGCTTGACCAACTTGAAAATCCTTTTGTAGGGAACAAGTAGGCATGAGCAAAGCAATCTCTAAAAAGGGGATAAGTTGGCAAGCCAAAGGTTTCTGGCTGTGCATATCATCAGTTTTGGTGTTAAGCGCGACTGCAAACGCGCAAATTGTCATTCCGCCGCCGCCGCCACCACCTTTACCGCTTGAGAAACCAGCGGCACCTTCAAATCAAGATACTCAAACGAGTGTGAACACCTCTAGCCGTGCCTATTTGTTGTTTGAAGGCGAGTTGGGGGACAAGGCATCTGGCGAAGGTGTTGTTATATTGGGTGAAAACAGTGGTGGCCCTTTGTCGTTGGACCTGTTGGAAACACTCGGAACAACAGACCTGAATTTGCAAAGCGACACCAATATGGTGAGTGAAGTTCTAGACGAAAGTGAAGCAGCACGTGTTTTCCGTGCTCGTCGCGCCGCCTTGACTGATTTGCTGAAAAGGGACCCTGCAATTTCGTTGGAAGTGGCGCTTGTTCGCGCTTTAGACAAGGTTACAGGTGAGGTGTCGGAGCTTGAGGTTCGTGTAAATGAGCCCGTACGGTTTGGCACCTTGAACATTGTTGCGCGCACCTGTCAAAAAAGCCCACCGAGTGAGCCGCCAGAACGTGCAGCTTTTTTGCAAATCACAGACTTGGGGCACGCAAAAAAGCAGCCTGAAACACAAGTTCAACCCATAACCACACCCAACTACGCTTTTTCGGGGTGGATGTTTGCGTCTAACCCATCAGTTTCCGCTATGGACCACGCAGTTTATGATGTGTGGGTCGTTGATTGCAAAAAAGCTTGAAATTGCTCAGCTGAAACAGACTGCTGAATTGTTGCACTTTGCATTAAGGCTGGCCCCAACAGATCCAAATAGTTCTCTTTTTCAATTTCCAGGCACCCGAACTGGTCAAGGTGTTCTGTCCAAAACTGAGTATCGAACAATTTGATGCCGCCTGAGAATAAGCGTGCAGCGGCTTCGACCAGTACAATTTTGCTGGCACCAGAGACAGCACCAAACATGCTCTCACCAAAGAACGCAGCGCCAATTTGTAGGCCATACAGACCGCCAATCAGTTGATCGTCGCGCCAAATTTCGAAAGAATGTCCAAATCCACGATGGTGAAGCTCCGTGTAAGCATCGACAATCTGCGGGCAAATCCATGTGTCTTCGCGGCCAAATTTCTGAGCACCGCAATTCAGCATGACTTGCTCGAAAGCTGTATCTAACCGGAATTCGTAATCAAATTTCCCAATCAGTTTTTTTAGCTTTTTGGGGACATGAAAACTGTCGGGCAAGAACACCCCACGCTCAGGCGGGTCCACCCAGAATACTTCCGTCGCGTCACGTGTCTCCGCCATTGGGAAAAAGCCGGTGCAATAGGCTTTAAGCAGTAAGTCTAAATCCAGCTTTTCCACAAATCAGGCTACCAAACGGAATTTTCTCTACAGGTTGTCGAGGTTTTCTTCCAACCATTTGATTGTATAATCGCCAGCTTTAACGCTTTCGTTTCTAACAAGCTTGTGGTGCAGCGGCAAAGAAGTATGAATGCCGTCGATCACGAACTCAGAAAGGCAACGTTCCAAACGCTTCATGCAAGCATCACGATCATTTGCATGAACAATCAGCTTTGCAACGAGTGAGTCGTAGTGGGGCGGAATTTTATAGCCAGTATAAATCTGAGAGTCGACACGAACACCAAGACCGCCGGGGGCGTGGAAACCAGCAATTTTACCGGGCGATGGCAAAAATGTTTCAGGGTGTTCAGCGTTAACACGAACTTCGATCGAGTGGCCGTTGAATTCAACTTCGTCCTGTGTGATCGGCAAAGGATGCCCGGCCGCGACAGTTAGTTGAAGGTGCAACAGATCCAAGCCCGTAATCATCTCGGTCACAGGGTGTTCAACCTGCAAACGGGTGTTCATTTCAATGAAATAGAACTCGCCGTCTTCGTACAAATACTCGACGGTGCCTGTGCTGTCATAACCCAGTTTTTGAACAGCCAAACGCGTAAGTTCGCCGATTTCCATACGCTTTTCATGCGATAAAGCAGGGGAAGGGGCTTCTTCAAACACTTTTTGGTGGCGACGCTGTAGGGAGCAATCACGCTCGCCCAGATGGATTGCGTTGCCGTGCTTGTCACCAATAACCTGAATTTCGATGTGGCGTGGGTTTGACAGGTATTTTTCCAAATAAACTGTCGCATCACCAAACGCAGCTTTTGCTTCTTGAGATGCTAGGTTGAAAGCGTCTTCAATGTCAGCTTCAGTCTCGGCGATTTTCATGCCGCGACCACCGCCACCAGAAGCTGCCTTAACGATGACAGGGAAGCCAAGCTCTGCGCCAATGCGGCGTGCTTCAGCTGGTGTTTCAACGGCACCAGGTGAGCCCGGTACGCAAGGAATTCCAGCTTCAATAGCAGCTTGCTTCGCGGCAACTTTGTCGCCCATGGTCTCAATCAAGCTGCCCGACGGACCGATCCAGCCGAGGTTGTGGTCTTGTACAATTTTGGCGAAGTCAGTGTTTTCCGACAAGAAACCAATGCCCGGGTGAATGGCGTCAGCACCAGTTAGGTGCGCTGCGGTCATAATCGCGGGGATGTTTAGGTAGGAATCTTTTGACGCTGGTGGTCCGATGCAAACTGATTCAGTTGCCAAGCGCACATGCATGGCGTTTTCATCAGCAGTGGAATGAACCGCAACTGTTTCGATGCCAAGTTCGTGGCACGCGCGCAGTATTCGAAGTGCAATTTCACCACGGTTGGCAATAAGGACTTTCTTGAAGAGCTGTTGTGCCACGTTTTTTCCTACTCGATAACCACAAGAGGTTGGTCGAATTCAACAGGGTCAGTATCATTCACCAAAATAGCTTTGACAGTTCCGGCACGCGGGCTTTCAAGCGGGTTCATAACCTTCATTGCTTCAATGATTAGCAATGTTTGTCCGGCACTAACTTTATCGCCGACGGAAATGAAGTTTGGCTTGCTTGGTTCCGGTGCTAAATAGGCGGTGCCGACCATTGGTGAAACGACTGCGTTTTTATCGTTTGCTGGGTCTACAGCGACGGGTGCTTCAGCAGTTGCAGGTGCAGCCACGGGTGCGTTAGCCGGCATCATTTGAACCGCAGGACCAGCAGCGGCCTGTGCCATTACTTTTGGCGGACGCTTGCTTAGAATAATGTGGGTTTCGCCGTTGCGGAATTCCAAATCAGTCAATTCAGCATCTTTGAAAGTCTTGGTCAGTTTGTCGAGCAAACGGCGGTCAATATCGAACTCAGTCATGAGGTTCCCTTAATTCTTAATCAGCTTTGCCAAGCAGTTTTGACATGTGTTGAACAGCATACATATAACCATCACCACCAAATCCTACAATAACACCGTCGGAAATAGCAGATAAATATGACTTATGGCGAAAATCTTCGCGCGCATGAACGTTGGAGATATGTACTTCGATTACTTTGGGTGATACGGCGCGAATGGCGTCATGTATCGCAATAGAGGTGTGGGTATAGGCCCCGGCGTTGATTATCAAGCCTGTTTCGCCATTTTCAGCCATGTTTTGAATTCGTGTTACGAGCTCACCTTCAGAGTTTGACTGAAACGTTGCAACTTCAACCCCTGCGTCATTGCCGACAGAAACACATGACTTTTCAATGTCTGCCAAAGTGACGTTACCATACAAACCGGGCTCTCGCTTGCCGAGCATGTTCAGGTTGGGGCCATTTAGCACAAGAATTTTATGCATCATGCAGCTTCCTTAAGTTTATGCGTTTTTTGGCGATTGTTGCCGCTTAAGTTACCTGAAACCATGGCGAGCAACCCGCCTAAAATCATAATAGCAGACCCAGCCCAAATCCACGCTTGAAAAGGACGATAAAAGAAGCGGGCTGAAAAGGCATCAGACCCTTCGTCGGGCGGTGCGATTGCCACGAACAGATCCCCCGTTAAACGCGTATGGATGGCAGCTTCGGTGGTTTGCATTGGTGGTGTGGAGTAGAACCGCGTTTCAGGTTTTAAGCTAAAGGATTTTCCATTCACCAAAAACTCGCCTGTAAGGGCTTCATAGTTTGGACCTTGTGAGCGTGTGGCATTGGTGAAGGTCATTTCATATGGACCAACGCTAAGCGTGTCACCAAGTCGAATTTTGCGCAAATCTTCATCAATCCACGCAGTTGCACCAACAAGGCCGATGACAAAAATGCCAACTCCCGCGTGCGCGACGTTCGTGCCAATGGTGCGGATTGGCATGGACTTAAGGCGTTTAAGTCTGGTTGTCCAAGCGGTACGCGCTTTTCCGGTCTTGTCCCATAAATCCAGCAAGGCCGCCGCAACCAACCAAACGCCGAGCAACAAACCAACAAACGACATGCCGATTTTGGGTGCAAACACCATCATGATCAACAAGGCCGCGACGGCTGACGCCACCAAGGTAAAGCGGATTGATTTGCCTTTACCAGCCAAATTGCCTTTGCGCCAGCTCATCAAAGGCGCGATGCCCATCAACAGGGACATAAGCGCCAAAATAGGCAATACGGTCGCGTTGAAATATTGTGGGCCAACAGATATTTTGTTGCCGTTAACCAGCTCCAAAACCAGTGGGAACATGGTTCCAACCAGAACGGTTAATGCAGCAGTCGATAAAAAGAAGTTGTTTACCAGCAAAGCGCCTTCACGACTGACCAAAGGAACACGATTTCCATTTTCCATGGCAGCGGCCCTGAATGCGAACAGCAACAAAGCGCCACCGATTGCTATTGCAAGTATAGCCAGAATGAAAACACCGCGTGTCGGGTCAGATGCAAAAGTGTGGACAGATGTAATGATGCCAGAGCGGACGAGGAACGTACCAAGCAGGGAAAATGAAAAGCCCAGTATGGACAACATGATTGTCCAAGCTTTCAAACTGTCACGTTTTTCAACAACAATAACGCAGTGGAGCAAGGCAGTCGCAAAAAACCAAGGCATTAAAGACGCATTCTCAACGGGGTCCCAGAACCAAAAACCACCCCAGCCTAGTTCGTAATACGCCCACCAAGACCCAAGCGCAATGCCTGCGGTCAATGCTGCCCATGCGATCAACACCCACGGGCGTACCCAACGGGCCCACGCCACATCCACACGACATTGTAATAAGGCGGCAATGCCGAATGAAAAAGCTGTGGAAAGCCCGACGTAGCCCAAATAGAGCAGGGGTGGGTGAAACGCCAAACCTGGGTCTTGCAGCAAGGGGTTCAGGCCTTTGCCGTCTAATGGCGCCGGAAAAAGGCGCTCGAATGGGTTAGATGTCAGCAGAACGAAGGCAAAAAAACCAACCGCCACAAGGCATTGCACCGAAAGGGTCCAAGACCATAGTTGCCAGTCCATCCGTTTGTACGTCAGGGCGATCGCTGCACCAAAACCTGTCAGCACCAACAACCAGAGTAACAGGGAGCCCTCGTGATTACCCCATGTGCCGGAGATTTTATACAATAGTGGCTTTAGAGTGTGAGAATTTGTGGCAACATTGACCAAGCTGAAGTCGGAACGAATGTAGCCGGTCATTAAAACCGCAAATGAAATTAGGGTAAGCACGAACAGCATAATCGTTAAACCTGCTGTTAACCTGACTTGGCTGGGGTTGCCGCGTGCTGCCGCCACTGCAGGAACAAGTGTTCCGCAAATGGCGAGTGCAAAAGCAATCCAAAGGGACAAATGCCCCAATTCATTTAGATAAGCCAAAACTATGGAATTCCTTACCGCTTAAACATGTGTTTCTTATACTGCGTTGTTGAAATTTAAGGCACAAAAAAAGCCCTCAAATTTCTTTGAGAGCTCGTTTTTTGCAGCCGATTAAGTGAATTTTTACTTATCCACGTTCTTCAGCGACCAATTGCATCAGCTGTTCGGTTGGAACCGCGCCTGGTACAAGCGTATCATTCACGATGAACGCAGGGGTTCCGTTGATGCCAAGTGACTGTGCGAGTGCACGTGTTTCAGCAATTTCTTTCTGCACACTTGGCGAGTCCATATCTAGCTCTAACTTCAAGACATCCAGACCTTGATCACGTGCGATGCCTTTGATGGCACTTTCGCTTAGACGGCCCTTAAAGTTGATCAAAGCCATGTGCATTTCGTCGTACTTGCCCTGGTTTTTCGCGGCTAAAGCAGCCTTGGCAGCCACTAAGCTAGCTGGACCAAGAATTGGGAATTCTTTTAAGACGATGCGAACATTTCCGTCAGCTTTACTTGCCGCAAACAATCCGGTTGCAGCGCGCTTACAATAACCACACTGATAGTCAAAAAACTCAACGATTGTTGCGTCGCCTTCAGCGTTGCCCATAACCGGTGAACCAGTGCTAGCGTAAATCAAATCAGCTTGATCTGTAATTGCTGCTGCGGCCATCGCCAATTCACGCTCTTCTTGGCGGATTTGTGCCATTTCCAATGCGTTGGTAATTACTTCAGGGTTTTCGAGCAGGTACTTGGTGACCATGGCTTCAAATTCGTCTTTTTCAACAAATTTGGAATCTTGTGCCACGGCAACATTCATTGGTGATGGAAGGTCAAAATTGTTTGACAGAAACTGAGCTGATAAAGCGACCGATAGCACAGTACCGACAGCTAAAAATTTTGTGGTCATCGACATTAGTTTAAAATCCTGATTTGGAATTCGTGTTTTCATCTGCCCACATCTTACACCTGAACTATGGCAAAAGTTGCACGTGATGGTTTTATGGACAGGCTAATGACCACCTTAGTAGTTGTTTAGAGGGCTTTTCACTTAACGTTTGCGTGATTGGATTGCAGTAGACCTTAAATCTTTCGCGCGTTGCCAGCCAGGTGTGGAATTTGGCAAGCCTTCAATGGCGCGTTTGGCTTGCCTTTCAGCGGTTTCGTAATCCCCGAGAATCAGAGCACGCTCCGCCAAGCATAAAGCTGACCAACCAAGCTGGTTGATTTTGCCGTATCCAGTTGCAGCCAAGCGCCACAAGCTTGCATCATCGCGGTCAACGGCCAGTCCGGCGTTGACGTGTCCAATGCCCTGACGGATGGCTTCTTGGTCATTGCTTTCGATGAGCGCGTGACCCAGACCAACACGAAACAAAGGTTCGCTTGGTAAAAGTGCAACCGCTTGCTGATAAGCAAAAGCAGCTTCTTTCAAGTATCCGTTTTCAAGCAGGGCTTGGCCTTTGAGTTCATGAAAATATGCGTTGGATGGTTCGGCACGAAGCAGGTTGTCCATCATAGGTAAGGCGCGTCTTAGCTCACCACGTCGATAAATTCCAATCGCATGTGCATATTGAGCTGAGATGCTTCTGTCGCTCGCCGGGTAATTGCGTTGAACTTCGCGGTAAGGTAATATGAACCCGTTTAGCTTCGCTTGAATTCGTTTGAATTCCTCGTGTTGTTGCGATGACATTTTGCGGCCACGGAAGCTGGATTGTTGAACAGCTGTGTCCATGGCTTGAATGCGGTCTCTGGTAAGTGGGTGTGTTGTACCGTAAGTGCTTCCACTCGAAGAATACAGACGACTTTCTGACTCAAGAATGCGCATGAATTCGGCCGCCCCATTTGGTGGCAACCCCACACTGCGTAGGTAGGCGACGGCGGATTGGTCTGCAACCTGCTCTTGTCCACGAGAAAAAGTCAGGTAATTACGTCGTGCTAACTCTGATCCGGCCGCACTTCCCAAAATACCAGCTGAGGAGTCTTCAGTTAATACGGACGCACCAACACCAATAATTGTCGCTGCCAAGGCTTTCAACTGAGCTGCTGCAAGTTCAGTGGCTTGCTTGTTCAAGTGCCCGCCCGCAATGTGTCCAGTTTCGTGGGCGATAACCGCCAAAATTTGCTCAGGGTTGTCTGCGCGTTGTAGAAGCTGGGTGTGCATGAAGATGTTTTGACCACCTGCGACAAACGCGTTCAGGTCTTTACTGGACACTAACAGCATCTCGACGTTGTCAACGTATAGTCCCGCTGCTTGAAAGATTGGCTTTGACCAAGACTTCAAATAAGCCTCAATCTCTGCATCGCGAATCAAGGACAGAGCACTGGCCGATTGTACGGCGAATAAACAGGTGCTAGCGACAAGGAAATTTACAACTGATTTACATATGTTGTGTCTGAAATTCATAATAACGCTTCATATAGACTGTGCAGAGGCGAAACTTAAAATCCTACTGTGGCGCAATTTGGGTTGAAACCGCACATTTATTTATTTGTACTTTGACGATGGTTAAAGTGCGTATTAAACGGGTAAAGACTTATTCATTTACTCGAGTTTGACAGACCCTATGGCCTTGAAGGTATCAAAGCGCTCCGACATATCATCCTTCATTGTTATGGACGTCATGCGCCAAGCCAACGAATTGGAAGCACAGGGGCAGGCCATTTACCATATGGAGGTGGGGCAACCAGGTACACCTGCGCCCAAATCTGCACTCGACGCTGTATCGCGTGAAATGGCGAACGATAAGCTTGGCTACACGCTTGCACTTGGCCGCGAGGATCTGCGCGTCAGTATCTCAAACATGTATGCTGAGCGATATGGGAAACAGATTCCAGCCTCTCGGATTGTCATAACAACGGGTTCCTCATCAGGGTTTATCCTCAGCTTTTTGGCGGCCTTTGATGTTGGTGACAAGGTTGCGCTTGCCTCGCCTGGATACCCTGCGTATCGCAACATTCTTAAGGCTTTGGGCATTCAAGTTGTGGATATTCTCGCGGATCTTGAGGACGGATTTCAACCAACGCCAGAAAAACTTGATGAAGCCATAACAAAGCATGGCAAGTTGGATGGCCTAATCATCGCCAGCCCGTCAAACCCGTGCGGTTCTATGTTAGGTGAAAGCCAGTTTGATGCGCTGACTGCCTATTGCCAGCAGAACAGCATTCGTATGATTTCGGATGAAATTTACCACGGGGTTGGGTTTGGCAAAAAGGAATTTACGGCAGCAAATAATCCGGATGCTATTGTTGTGAACTCTTTCTCAAAATACTACTCCATGACAGGTTGGCGCATTGGCTGGCTGGTGGTGCCGGAAGACTTGTTGCGACCGATGGAGTGTTTGGCGCAAAACCTGTTTATTTGCCCACCTCACGTATCACAAGTTGCAGCCCTAGGTGCATTGTCGGCAGCACCAGAACTTGACCAACACATACAGGTTTACAGCAAAAACCGTGGTTTGGTTCTGGGCGCGCTCGCGAAAGCAGGAATTGAAAAAATT
>JBMYWL010000023.1:0-13609 GCA_049607365.1 Alphaproteobacteria bacterium
TTGATTTCTTGCAATTGAGAAATAGCGATTGTCTCAGTTGCTGGTGCGGCTGCGGTGGTCGCGATTGCGGTTGACGCTGCAGGAACAACTGGCGGTGCTACGATACCGCTTGCTGCATAAGTAGAATCAAGGTCGATAATATCGCGCAGAAGAATTTTTTCTTCTTTAATCAAATCACGCCAAGACATAAGGGCTTGGAAAGTCAAAGGGCTTTCACAAACGCCAGCGATCATTTCTTCGCGGCCAGCTTCAATACGTTTTGCAATCGCGATTTCGCCTTCGCGAGACAAAAGCTCGACTGAGCCCATTTCACGCAAATACATACGTACCGGGTCGTCGGTACGACCAACATCGTCGTCGCTTAGGTTTCCGCGTGCAGACGCTTCGTCTTCTTCGTCGTCGCTTGAGTCAGCTTCGCTTGCAGTAGCGTCTTCGTCGTCGTCTGAATCCACAATTTTGATGCTGGCTTCAGCTAAGCGTGTCATAATCTCTTCAATTTGCTCTGGTCCCGACTGATCGTCTGGGATCATCAAATTGATGTCGTCTATGCTAAGAAAGCCTTTTGTCTTCGCTTGCTTTTTCAGACCTTCTAAAGCTGCCGCTAGCATTGGGTCCATTTTCGCCATGCTGGATGAAGTTGCGGTGCTTTTTTTGTCTTCTGTATTGGTTGCCATTAACCAACTAGTCCTTTTGATCCCCTGAAAATTCCAAGACCCTTTTGATTGGGTTGAAAAAGACAGGTTTTGCTTGCCAAATGTTAGAAACTCAAAAATTCCCTCTGTAGAGTCAGAGATTTAGGTTTTGTGGCTCGAAAATCAGGGAAACACCCTGAAACGTTTGAATGCAGCTATTTATGAAATAAATAAGCGTGCCAACTTTTTCGAACGAACAAAAAAATGAGTTCATTCTAGAATTTGGTGCAATACTCAAAGGTAACAACTGGCCGCAGTGATTTAATTTTGTCATCTACGCGTGTGCTTGGTATTATCACCGTCAAAGGCATTCAAGACCATTGGCGTACATTCGATTGTTGGTAAGCCTTTAGATCAGGGCTTGTTCAACAAGTTTATAAGTGAAACCAAACCATGTTCGGCTTCCTTACTGGTTGCAGACGATCGCACCCATTTTTCTGGAAAGCTGTCTGCCTTTTTTCGAAGGTCGTGCCAAAATCCTGTCAGACTTTGAGTCCTACTCAGGTGGCACTCGACGGCTTGTATGTCAAGAGACTCATTGCCAAACGCGGCCTCTAATAAAGCAGATCTGAGTTGATCCAAATCATCATAGGGTATTTCTATCTCACCCAAGGCCTCTAGATGTGCTTCGATCAGGTTTGTGTGGCTTAACAATCCGACAAGTAACAACTCAAAGCGACGTCGATTCTGCCATAAACTAGGGTCATTTGAAGCCAGTTTTTGAGCCCCAAATGAACTTGATGAAAAACCACCTGATCTCGAGCCAGTTTTCTTTCCGTTTCCACGTGGTTTGTAAAAATACGAAGATAGGCGCTCACGAAACATTGCATCGTAGCTAATCTTGACGTCGGCATCTTCCATTTTACTGGTTAGATTACGCAGGCTTTGACGCGCTACGGCAAGCTCATCTGCGGTTTTGGGCAGTTTACCACCACACCCAATGTCAAAAAGAACATCGCTTAAGGGTCGAGCTGCATTAAGCACTTTGTTCATTGCCTGCACACCGTGTTGACGAACGAGGGAGTCTGGGTCTTCGCCTTTTGGTAAAATAGCGAATTTTAGACTTTGACCCGCCTTAATTACAGGAAGCGCTCGTTCTGCGGCGCGAAACATGGCTTTTTGACCTGCAGCGTCACCATCGAAACAAAAGGTTGGTTCATCTACCGAGCGCCAAAGTTGTTGAATGTGACGTTCTGTTACTGCTGTTCCTAAAGGTGCTACAGATTCAGCAATGCCTGCCTGTGCCAAAGCAATTACGTCCATGTAACCTTCGGTCACAATCAACCGGCCTTTTGACAATGCGGCGGGTCGGGCAAAGGAGATGCCAAAAAGTGTAGCGCCTTTGTCAAACAGTGGTGTGTCAGGCGAGTTTAGGTATTTGGGGTTGCCGTCTCCTAAAATTCGCCCACCAAAAGCAACTGGTCGATCCTGACGATCGCAAATTGAAAACATCAAGCGGTCACGAAAAAAGTCGTATGCTGGGCGCCCATCGTCGGGCTTTCGCGCAAGTCCTGCCAACAAAATATCGTCTTGAGAAAAACCCTCAGCCCGTAAATACGTTTGTATGGCGTTGTTGCTGGTTGGGGAGTAGCCCAATCTGAATTTTTTGGCGGTTTGCCCGCTTATGCCACGACCTTTTAAATACTCTTTTGCAGCATCTCCGTTGCTTCCCGCTAATTGCCGTTCAAAGAAGCCAGACGCTGCCTCGACCAACTCCCTAAGTCCGGTGGCTTTTTGTTGAAAGGCACGGGCTTCAGGCGTCATTTGGGGCACTTGCATGCCAGCTTGATTTGCCAAGGCTTCAACTGCTTCAGGAAACTTGAGGTTTTCAGTTTGCATCAAAAAATCAATGCCAGACCCATGCGCCCCACAACCAAAGCAGTGGTAGAAGCCTTTATCGTCATTCACTGTGAATGAAGGTGTTTTTTCACCATGGAACGGACAAAGTCCGGAGTGTTCCTTGCCTTTGCGGGTTAGTTTAACCTTTTTACCCACGACTTGTGACACGGGAAGTCGTGCCCGAAGCTCTTCAACAAAACTGGGAGGGAAGGCCACTTATTTTGGCCTAAGATTTTGCGTTAAGCGCCTGCTTAATCAGACCGCTTGCTTTACCAAAGTCGATTTGGCCTGGGAACCGCTCACGAAGCTGGGCCATGACCTTACCCATGTCTTTTATGCTTGTTGCTTCAACGGTTTCAATTGAGGTGTCAATTGCTGTCTGTACTTCTTCATCAGAAAGAGATTTAGGCAAAAAGGCTTGGATGATCTCAATTTCGTTTGCTTCCTGGTCAGCTAAGTCTTGTCGATCAGCCTGTGTATAGGCTTGAATTGAATCTTGGCGCTGCTTTACCATTTTCTGGAGCAGCTGTAGAATGTCGGCATCGCTGATGCCAGCGTCTGTTTCGCCGCCTTCTGCTCTAGCAGCAATATCCCGGTCTTTAAGGGCTGCGAGAATCAGTCTTATGGTGGAGACTTTCTTTTGCTCTTTTGCCTTCATAGCTTCTTTAAGAGAGCTTGTTAAAGTTTGACGCATAGATTCTTATTCCCGTTTTTCTTCTTGTTAGAGAGGTCAGCACTCTCAAGTGTACGGTATAAAACCGCTGACCTGAAAAGTATATGCATGGCTGATCGGGTTACTCGATTTCTTGACACCTTTGCTGGAAACGCTTAGCGGCGCAAGCCTTTGTGTGTGTATAAACGCGTAAGAAACTGTAACCAGAATATTTGAAGGCGAGCTGTTGGCCATGGCGAGTAATAAGATTAAACCTGATTTCACCTGCCCAGAGGGCGCATCAGCAGCACTTCTTTTGTCAAATGGAGAAATATTCTGGGGTAAGGGTATTGGAGCTGAAACAACCGGTTTGGGTGAATTGTGTTTCAACACCTCACTAACTGGGTATCAGGAAATATTGACTGACCCATCATACGCTGGCCAAATTATTTGCTTTACCTTCCCACACATTGGCAACGTAGGCGCAAACCCTGAAGATTTGGAGGCCGTTAACACTGCTGCGCGTGGGTTGGTGATACGTGCAGATATAACTGAACCATCCAATTTTAGAGCATCCGAACATTTAAACGCATGGCTTCAGAAAATTAATCTACCAGGCATTTGCGGGCTAGACACCAGAGAGATCACCCGTAAAGTTCGCTCTCTTGCCGCACCAAGCAGTGTTGTCATACACAATCAAGACGCTTCAAAATTGCAGGAAAACCTAAGCAAGGCATGGGATGAGCTACAAGAGTGGCAAGGTCTTTCAGGGCTGGATCTGGCAATTGAAGTAACAACAAAACAATCTTACCAGTGGGACCAAACTCGCTGGAACCTTGGCGATGGTTTTGGTCAGCAAGATAAACCACGTTTCAACGTGGTTGCTTTTGACTTCGGTGCCAAACAGAATATCCTGAGGTGCTTGGCGTCAGCAGGTTGCAATGTCACTGTGGTTCCTGCCAACACGTCCGCTGAAGACGTGCTCGCGAAAAAACCTGATGGTGTGTTTTTGTCAAACGGCCCGGGTGATCCCGAAGCTACCGGTGTGTATGCGGTTGAGACCGTTGAAAAGCTACTAGAGTCCAAGACCCCAATTTTTGGCATATGTTTAGGTCACCAGATTTTGGCCCGTGCTTTAGGCGCTAAAACGGTAAAAATGACGCAAGGACACAGAGGTGGCAACCACCCTGTTAAAGATCTTGAAACCAATAAGGTAGAGATAACCAGTCAAAACCACGGTTTCTGTGTGGATGAAGCCAGTCTGCCAGATGACGTTATCATCACGCACCGTTCATTGTTTGATGGTACAAATGAAGGTATTAAATCTACTCGTTTTGATGCTTATTCGGTTCAGTACCATCCTGAAGCGAGCCCGGGTCCAGAAGATAGCTTGTATTTGTTTGAGCGCTTCACAGAAATGATGAACGCGAACGGAAAAGCCGCCTGATGTCACGGGTAGCAGTTGTTACAGGTGGCACCAAAGGTATTGGCAAAGCTATTGCGATTGAGTTACGCGATGCTGGTTACAAAGTTGCGGTGAATTATCTGCAAGATGATGCCTCGGCGAAAGCTTTTAAAGCTGAAACAGGCATTCCGGTATTCAGGTTTGACGTTGGTGACCACAAGTCATGCCGAAACGGATGTGAAGTTATTGAAGCAACTGTTGGCCCAATTGATGTTTTGATCAACAACGCGGGCATCACCCGTGATGGCACCATATCAAACATGAAAATTGATGATTGGAACTTGGTTTTACGTACAAATTTGACGAGCTGTTTCAATATGTCAAAAGCTGTTTTTGACGGCATGAAAGAACGTAATTTCGGACGTATTGTTAGCATTGGCTCCGTTAATGGTCAGGCTGGCCAATATGGTCAGGTGAATTACGCCGCTGCGAAGTCTGGCATTCACGGATTCACAAAAGCGCTGGCGCATGAAGGTGCAAAATTCAACATTACAGTCAATGCAGTTGCACCCGGGTACGTAAAAACAGACATCGTTAAGGCTGTACCAGACGTGGTTTTGGATAAGATTATTTCAAAAATACCGGTGGGTCGTCTAGGTGAGGCCCATGACATTGCCCGCGCAGTTTTGTTTTTAATCGCAGAAGACGCGACATTTGTAACAGGTTCAACCCTGTCGATAAATGGCGGACACCACATGTACTAGGGGTTAATACCCTAGTGTTTAACAAGCTGGATGTTCATACTTTCTGGTCCACGAACAGAAAGGCCGGATTTGTAAGGAACCAGATCATCGACAAGTTCGATTGATTTGTAGTTGTTCAACAATTCAGAAAAGATGATCTCCATATTTTGGCGCGCCAAAAAGTTACCCAGACAAAAATGCGCACCCTGACCAAACGCTAAATGGCGGTTGGGGAAGCGGTCGATCTCGAATTTGTCCGGATCAACAAATTGCGACGAGTCTCTGTTCGCACTCGCGTACAAAATGCCAAAAGTTGTTCCTGCCTCAAATGAATGCCCCCTAATTTCAACATCCCGCAGTGTATGTCGATGGAAAAAGGGTAACGGTGGTTCGAAGCGAAACATCTCCTGCAAGGCATTTTGCATTTTAGATGGGTGGTTTCGAAGGACGTTCATGGAATCTGGGTGTTGGATAAGGGTGTGAAGGCCAGTTCCCAACACGTCTGTCGTTGATCCGTGCCCCGCCATAAGAAGTAGCATGCAAACCGAAACGAATTCGTCATCGGAGTAAATTCCGCCCTGATCAGCAGCAATCATACGTGAAACCAGATCATCCTTTGGTTTTTTACGGCGTTCTTCCCGCATGTCCTGAAGATATTGGTAAAATTCTTTGGTCGCAGTTTCGGCTTTTTGTTTCTTTTCCATGGTGCGATCGACATCAAAATAGCCAACGATTGTATGCGACCATTCACGAAGCTGGGGAACATCAGCTTCTGGAACACCCAATAAACGACCTATAACGTGACCGGGTACTTCTTCGGCGACTTGCTCAACGAAATCAAAGGAGACATTGTCATGTTGTTTTTCGAGTAGTCGCTTGATGAGTGATTCTACGTAGGGCTTCAATTCGGTTATAGAATTTCTGGTGAAGGTGTTCAAAACCAGTTTGCGTAAACGCTTGTGTGTAGGACCATCGGAATCAAGCAAGCTAGATTGGACCACGCGTTCATGGTACGGCATATCGTGCCAATTGGCCTGAATTTGGCGTTGCTTAAGCTCGGCCTCATCGCAATGCCCCACCAAAGATCGCACCATTTTCGGGTCTTGCGTAATTTGTGCAATATCATCGTACCTCGATAACATCCACATATCGACGGCAGCGAAGTAAACAGGCTTATCAAGTTGCCGTAAGGCTGCATACGTCGGGTAGGGATTTGCGGCGAACTCAGGCGTCAACGGGTCAAATTTATAGGTCATCGGCTTTGTATCTGTCTTTGGACTTTTAAGGTAAGGAATGGATTTTACAAATTTGCTAAATTCTAGACGCGGTGTGTATTTTTGACACCTAAGCAGCTGGCTTTGACTTGAATTTGCGCTAGGCGTTGGTAAGCTTCCATAAGAGTTACATTCTTTCTAAACGTCATTGTGAATAACTGAAAGCCCAACTTATGTCTCAAGATTTATACCCAGTTCCTGAAACGGCAAAAATTGGTACGCATTGTACAAATGAGCAATATCTTGAGATGTACAAACAATCTGTCGAAGACAACGAAGGGTTTTGGCGAGAGCACGGTAAGCGCATCAGCTGGATTAAGCCTTATACCAAGGTCAAAAACATAGATTATGGGTCTGGCGAGGGCTCAAATGTTGATATTCGTTGGTTTGAAGATGGTACGTTAAACGTTTCTGCTAACTGTATTGACCGTCATCTAGCTGAACGCGGCGACGACATTGCAATTATTTGGGAAGGTGACGACCCAACAGAAGATCGAAAAATCACTTACAAAGAATTGCATACTGAAGTTTGTAAGCTAGCAAACGGGCTCAAGAGCTTGGGTGTGTCCAAAGGCGACCGCGTCACACTTTACATGCCTATGGTGCCAGAGGCTGCCGTTGCCATGTTGGCGGTGGTTCGATTAGGGGCCATTCATTCAATTGTGTTTGGTGGTTTTTCACCGGATGCGCTAGCTGGACGCATTGACGGATGTGAATCAGATTACGTTATTACAGCAGATGAAGGTTTGCGCGGTAAAAAGCCAATTCCGCTAAAAGCGAACGTCGACGAGGCAATAAGAATTTCTGGCCGAGATTGTAAAACTGTCGTGGTGAAACGCACAGGCGGTGACGTTACTTGGCGCGAAAATGATTATTGGTATCATGATTTGGTTGCTGCCGCTTCGTCCGAATGTGCGCCTGAAGAAATGAACGCAGAAGACCCTATGTTCATTCTGTATACTTCTGGTTCGACCGGTAAACCAAAGGGCGTGCTTCATACGACTGGTGGTTACATGGTTTACGCCTCTATGACGCATCAATACGTGTTTGATTATCGTGAAGGTGAGGTGTTTTGGTGTACGGCTGATGTGGGTTGGATAACCGGCCATTCATACAGTGTCTACGGCCCGTTGGCGAATGGTGGCACCACATTGATGTTTGAAGGTGTGCCATCTTATCCCGATGCATCGCGTTTTTGGCAAGTGTGCGACAAGCACAAGGTTAACATTTTTTACACGGCCCCTACGGCTTTGCGCGCATTGATGCGTGATGGTGATGATCCTGTCAAATCAACGGATCGTTCATCAATCCGCTTGCTTGGATCTGTTGGGGAGCCGATTAATCCAGAAGCTTGGCGTTGGTATCATGAAGTTGTAGGTGAAAAGCGTTGCCAGATTGTTGACACTTGGTGGCAAACAGAAACTGGTGGTATTTTGATAACACCTTTACCCGGTGCGACTGACCTTAAGCCCGGCTCAGCCACACGGCCGTTTTTCGGGGTGCAACCCATGATTGTTAATGCTGATGGCGTTGAACAGAAATGGGAAAAAGGTAAAGAGGTTGCTGGTGGCTTGTGTATGGTGGACTCTTGGCCTGGCCAAATGCGCTCGGTTTATGGTGACCACGAACGCTTTGTAAAAACATATTTCTCAACTTTCCCCGGAAAATACTTCACGGAAGATGGATGCCGTCGGGATGCCGATGGATATTTCTGGATTACGGGGCGTATGGATGACGTTTTAAATGTATCTGGACACCGCATGGGTACTGCCGAAGTTGAAAGCGCGTTGGTTTTGCACGAGCAAGTCGCCGAAGCAGCAGTTGTGGGTTATCCACACGACATTAAGGGGCAGGGCATTTACGTTTATGTCACGTTGAACGCAGGGGTCGAAGCCAATGACGCGCTTTTAGTTGAACTTCGAAATCACGTTAGAAAAGTGCTGGGTCCGGTCGCAACCCCTGACTTGATGCAATTTGCACCAGGTTTACCAAAAACCCGATCCGGCAAAATAATGCGACGTATTCTTCGAAAGATTGCTGAAGATGATTTCTCTAACTTGGGTGACACATCAACCTTAGCGGATCCGTCTGTTGTGGATGACTTGATTGCCAATCGAGCCAACCGCACATAAGAGTGAGTGAAAAGGGCACCTGATCCGTTTGGGTTGGCGTGCCTTATCCGCCTGTGACAGGGGGGAAAAAAGCAACTTCGTCACCGTCTTTTAAAACCGTATCAAAGTCACAAAACTCCAAGTTGACGGCACATCTTAACTTTTCGGAATCTGCGAAGGCACGCTTATAGCCTTCGTTTTGGTCTTTTAGATGTGAGACCAAGTCAGAGATTGAGTTGATGTCATTTGAAACTTGTAAATTCTCTTGACCAAAACCGACCTCCTGCTTCACCCAAGCAAAATAAGCAAGATGCAGTGATTTCATCAGGTTTGGGTATCCATGGCGATAATGACTTTAAGGCCGCGTTTTAGGTAGTCAAAGCCTGTAATGGCTGTCAAAGCAGCGGCCAACCAAAGCGAAATTGTTCCTATGTGATAAGCATAGGTCCATTCAGGTGCCACGAATGCCACTGTCAGAAAGCCGATAGCGACCATCTGGGACGTTGTTTTCCATTTGGCAAGTACGGTGACCGGCATTTCAATTTTCACGCCCGCAAGAAATTCCCTAAGCCCAGAAACAATGATCTCTCGAGCGACAATAATTAGGGTAGCAATTATAGCCCAGCCAGCAATTGCAGCTGTCCACACCAATACGATCAACGCGATTACTATTAGCAATTTGTCTGCGATTGGATCAAGAAAGCGTCCAAAGGCAGTCACTTGATTGTTTGTCCTAGCTAGGTAACCATCCAGAAAATCTGTGATAGAGGCCACGACAAAAATACCAAGCGCTACCCATGCCAACCAATGATTTGGCCAAGCTGCTGTAGCAACGTAGAACGGAATGACGAAAATGCGACCAAGAGTCAGCAAGTTGGGGAAGTTGAATGACATGCCCATAACTTATGCGGGTTTTGTTCTTACTGCAAGAAGGAGTCTTAAATGAATTTGCTAGATTCCATCAACTTTTATAAGGAACTTACGGAGTTAGACTCGTAAGGATAGAAAAACATTTTCTCAAAGAATCAACTGAATCCAAATGATGCTTAAATCACTAGGAGTCATTCCGATAAAAATGAATCAAAGTGAAATTGGCGATTTACAGACCACTAAATATAGTGTTGTTTAGGCCTCAGATAAGAACAAGGATACAACGCGTATCCACATAGCTAATTGGGGAAAACAATGAATTTGGCAGAGGATATTTTGAACTTCCGAGATATTTTCAGCTCTGCTAAAACATTGGTGGACCTTCACGGAGCAGCTGCATGGTACGTGGCAGATAAACGCTCTCTTGATTGCTACGAATTTGGTTTCGACCTTGAAGCAGCAGCTTGGTATCACATCAAAATTGTAATTGCAGAGATGGATGCAAAAGCGAATTTGGCTGAAACTGAAATTCACTAGCCGCAACTTTCGGATGTATGTTTAATCCAAACTTCTTAAAGACCCGCTAGCTTTGATGGAAATAGTTGTATATTAACTCCGCAGTTGCATCTGATACACCGTCAACCGCCTGTAAATCTTGTAAGCCTGCTGTTGTTACAGCTTTTGCTGAACCAAAGTGAAGCAACAGGGCTTTTTTCCGTTTAGGGCCAACCCCCGGAACTTCATCCAGCGCAGACTTGCTCATGGATTTGGCACGTTTTGCACGATGTGCGCCAATAGCAAACCTATGTGCTTCATCCCTTAATCTCTGAATAAAAAACAAAACTGGGTCATTGTGCTCAAGTTTGAATGGCGTGTGTCCAGTCATGAAGATTGTTTCACGGCCAGCATCTCGGTCTGTGCCTTTAGCTATGGCACATAGAGTTACGTCCTTAACATCCAATTCATCAAAAACCTGCTGAACTGCGGATAGCTGACCTTTTCCACCATCCAACATGACAATATCGGGCCAATTCGTATCAACTTCGCCTTTTTCAGCTAAAGCAGCTCGCTCATTAATCGCTCGTTTGAAGCGCCGTGTTAAGGTTTCGCTCATCATCGCAAAATCGTCACCGCCTTCAGCAGTTGCCTTCCCAGCTGCGCCTTTTATGCTCCATTTCCGATAAGCCGCTTTTCGCATGCCTTCTGGACCTGCAACAATCATACATCCAAATGCGTTAGTGCCGTGTAGGTGGCTATTGTCATAAACTTCAATGCGGTTGATATCACCGTCACGGCCCAATATCTCAGCAACGCCGCTTAGCAGCTTTTTCTGGGTAGCTGACTCGGATTGGCGGCGCTTTAGAGCTTCTTCAGCATTACGAACAGCGTTTTCGACGATCTTCCGACGTGGGCCACGTTTGGGCACCAGCACTTCGACCTTGTGATCTGCGCGAATGGATAAGGCTTCGGCGAGAAGTTCAATTTCGCTTGGTTCTAAACTGACGAGAACTTGTTTAGGGGTTGGCTTATCAAAATAGAACTGTGAAATGAAAGAGGAAACAACTTCGTTTAGGTCCATTTTTTTGTCATGACTTGGGAAATAGGGGCGGTTTCCGTAATTACGACCACCTCTAAAGAAAAACACCTGAATGCAGGTTTGGCCGTTTAGCTGGTGAGCCGCAATTAAGTCAGCATCGTCCACGCTACCTTCAAGGTTCACGTCTTGCTTAACTTGAATAGCTGTCAAAGCACGAATTCGGTCCCTGTATCTGGCGGCGATTTCAAAATTCAAGTTGGCAGCAGCTTCTTGCATCTGCACGGCCATTTCTTCTTGGACTTTAGATGAATGGCCAAAAAGAAAGCTACGGGCTTCATCAACCAGAACTTCATAATCTGGTTTAGATATCTTCCCAACACATGGCGCTGAACATCTTTTAATTTGGTGAAGCAAGCAGGGTCTTGTTCGGTTGTCAAATTCATGATCGCTGCATGATCTTAGCAGAAACGCCTTCTCAAGAGCTGTTAGGGTGCGGTTGACTGCTCCAGCACTGGTGAAGGGGCCAAAGTAGTCGCCTTCAATTTTCTGTGCGCCACGATGTTTGCAAATCTCCGCAAAGTCCTGATCTTTGCGGATTAGGATGTAAGGAAACGATTTATCGTCGCGAAGCAAAACATTGTAGCGTGGCATGAAGCGTTTGATGAGGTTGGATTCCAGAAGCAAGGCTTCAACCTCTGTGTGTGTCACCACAATTTCCATGTCGACGGTTTCAGAAACCATCCGTTGGAGGCGCATTGGCAATTTTTCAATGTGCGTGTAGGAAACAACCCGTTTTTTAAGGCTTTTTGCCTTTCCAACGTAGAGTGGGTCACCTTTTCCGTCCAACATGCGATACACGCCGGGTAAAAGGGGCATGGTTTTCAACTGCTCGCGTAAAACACCAAGCCCACGCTCGATTGATTGCCCTAATACCGTTGCTTCAGCAGGGTCTTCGGTTTCTTGAGAATGTGTTTCAGTTGATGTCTGATGTTGAAACTCAACTGCGGGCTCACTTAAGCCCATCAACAGAGCTTCTTCAGTTGAGGGTAAGCTTATTTCGCGGTGTCTTGACCCCACATCGCTCGCGTCCATATTGGCACGTTTGCCGCCTTGAGACTTATCTTTGCTTGTGGTTTTGCGTTTGCTGGTATCTATGAACCCAAACCTTAGAGAACGAGTGGCGAGTGGCGCAGTAACACAACAATAGCAACGCCGAACAAGACAGCAAGGGAGGAATTGTTAAATTTCCACATAAACAAAGCTGTTGCAGTTATACAAATCAATCCGATGAAGCCAGCGTTCAGCGCACTGGGTGCGACAACCGCGATTAATATTGCACCGGGAAGCGCTTCTAACGCTGCTTTCAACCGTCCAGACAGGGGAATGAATTGCATAACCCAGTACCCAAACCAACGATTTAAAAGAGTAAAACAAGTCATGGCAAGAATTGCGTACAGCACCTCAGGACGTAGTATCATGTTCGCCCTCCGCAGGTTTGTACAAAAATGCTGCTGTAAGGCTGCCACTTAAAGCCCCAGCTAAAAGATACAGGTGACCTTCAAAAAACATCGACCCTAAAACGGAAACAACAAGTGAAACAAATATTGCAGATAGCTTGGGACCAACTTGGCACATGGGAACCAACACAGCCGCGAAAAAGGCGGGCAATATTAAATCTAATCCGAAAGATTTGGGGTTAACAATTTGGGAGCCCAAGTAATACCCAACCATGGTGCCCAGAACCCACGTCGTAACGAAGACCATGCAAGAACCAAAGAACACACCCACGTCTCTGCCACCATTTTTGTGGTAGGATAGAGCAAGAGCCCAAGACGAATCATTGATGGCATATAGCATGGCGTAAATTCTCCAACCACGTTGATGTTTGGGCAATGAAGACAGCCAAGGGTAAAGGGACGCGCTTTCCAATATCATCCGAGCGTTTACAATGGCAGCAACCATCGCCAAACTCCAGATAGGAACGGGAAAAGTCCAAATATCCATCGCAACCATTTGACTGGCACCTGCGAACACCAACGTACTCATTAAAAATGATTCAAGTGCGCTAAGCTGGTTTTGTGCTGCCAAAGCCCCAAAAGCCATGCCGAATGCTAGGGCACCGGTGGCAAGGGGAAGGGACATTAAAATCCCGTGTCGTGTCCCAGCCTTGGAAAAATATGCCTGGGCTTCTTTTCGCTCACTAGATTGGATAGTAGACATCTTGTTTAACAGAAAGAATCAGCGAGGCTTTTCACGCGATTTGTTAACAAAGAAAAGAAGCGTTCATCGTCTCCATCAACTACAACGAATGCGTTTTTCGGTCGATCTGTTGCTTGCCACCAATCAACAACTGTTTGGCCCATGGTCAAATCACTCGAAATCTCTACTTGCAGATTACACTCCTTGCCGGAGAAAATGGACGGATCAACCAAATAGACAATTGTACAAGGGTCGTGTAATGGCGCGCCAAGTGATTTGTATCTCTG
>JBMYWL010000024.1:0-13192 GCA_049607365.1 Alphaproteobacteria bacterium
TGAGGGCCCGCAGCGGTACCTAATAAGTAGTGAGCATCTTCATAGCTTGCAGACCAATCACGCAGTGCTTCGTTACACGCGTCTTTTAAGGTTGCAGAGCCTGAATGAACAGGAATGACTTCCGCTCCCATTAGCTTCATGCGAAATACGTTAGGGCTCTGACGTTCCACATCTTTTGCGCCCATGTAAACTCGGCATTTTAGATCAAGCAGCGCACACGCTAGAGCAGTGGCAACACCGTGCTGACCAGCACCCGTCTCTGCGATGATCCGTTTTTTGCCCATGCGCATAGCGAGCAAAATCTGCCCCAGCACGTTGTTGATTTTGTGGGCGCCTGTGTGGTTCAACTCGTCACGTTTGAAGTATATTTTGGCACCACCAAGCTCTTCGGTTAAGCGCTCTGCGTAGTACAAAGGCGACGGGCGACCAACGTAGTGTTTGCCCATCTCTTTTATTTGATTGTGAAATGCTGGGTCTTCTTTGGCCTCATCATAGGCTTTCTCAAGATCCAGAATAAGCGGCATGAGGGTTTCGGCGACAAAACGTCCGCCAAAAATGCCGAACAACCCGCCGTCATCGGGGCCTTGGCGTAAAGAATTATGGTCGGTGTTCGTGTCGGTCATATGTATCCACAACTCGAGTTGAAATTTTGTATGTCTTGCTTTTTCTTATGCGCTAAGATTCGCAGCACGCCAAGCCTTGTTCGTGCAAAAGGTGCCTTGTTTGCGCATTAGAAGTTTTATCGTGTCGCCTGAACAAAGTCTTTGATTAGCATGTCAGATTTTACACCGGGCGCCGTTTCAACACCAGATGAGACATCCACCAGCTTCGCACCCGTTTTTGCCATGGCTTCAGCCACGTTGTCTGGGTTTAAACCGCCAGCCAACATCCACGGTTTGGAAAAACTGCGGTTGGCAAGCAAGGTCCAGTCAAACGACAGGGCATTGCCGCCGGGTCTGTCACTACCTGCGGGGGCTTTGGCATCAAACAACAGGTAATCAGCTGCTGCGGTTTCGGCTTCTATGCCGTCGAAATCAGCTTCGCAAGATATGCCTTTGACCCACAGAACGGGCTTCCCCGTCATAGATTTAACGGCGTTTATATCTGCCGCATTGTAGGTGCCGTGCAGCTGGATGGCATCAAGTTTTGCTGTTTCGACAATCTGGGCGATTTCCGCAACAGACTGTTTCACGAACAAGCCCGTTTTCAATACGCAAGCGGGAATTTCAGCACCCAAGTCACGGGCCAACTCAGGGCTGACATTGCGCGGACTTTTTGGAAAAAACACAAAACCAATGAAGGCCGCACCCGCGTCAACAGCGGCTTTGACTGTTTCAGGTGTGCTAAGGCCACAGATTTTTGCACCGGATAGTGGCAGCTTGCTCATTAGTGGTCAGCCCTCACTGTGCCGGGACGCCAGCCCGTTCGGAAGTAAAACATAATGGCGATTGTGATGATGACAAAGGTGGCAAGGACGTAGGACAAATACATGCCGATGGGGGTGATGAGCCAGTACGAAGTATTGATGGTGTATGCCACATCAAACGAGTCAAACAGCTCCAACCCTGGCAGGGCGTTGTTCAGCAATAAGACCACACCTACGAATATTAGCAGGGGTGGTCCAAGGCTGAAAATGCCGATAAAAAGCGTTTTAACCGTCATGCCTTTGGTCGCACGCCAAGAGTCAAATATGGAATAAGGTGCATCGACGGCAGCCGCTGGCAGCGCGAAACTTAAACGCAAGAATATTGAAAACAGAATCAGCACGGCAAAGGGCAGAGCCGTTAAGACGCCAATCGTGGAATAGACGGCTAAGTAACGTAAACCCACGATGAAAACGACAATCAACACGGCGACCGGCAAGAAAACCGTAAACGCACGAAACGCGTACAAAACCAACCGCATGCGCCATTCGCCATCGAACCACACCATAGATTCCCAATTTCCCAGCAGCATTAGCCGGAAGATCGAAAGGGAAAAGAAATAGAACAACAACACCTCGATTAGCTGGACAACCCCTGAAACCAAAGTGAAAGAGGTTTGGCTGACGTACGTTGATTCCAGATACAAATCGCCAAAAATGTAGGTTGCAGTCGAAATGACAAAGGGAATAAGCGTCAAACGTAAAATGCGTCCGAAGTGAATAAAGAAAGCTTGATAGATGTTCGCCACCGTTTCCCAGAATTTAAGTTTGGGAAACCCTTCTTGCCCGCCTGTTGATCCATCTGTTTGTGTTTCTTGCTGGCTTGTGTCTGTGGCACGTCGATTTGCACCCACATATCGAGCGGTCTCTGCAGCTGAAGAGCGCCTACGGTCCACGACAGGGTTAATTGAGATTTTTTTTGCCACGAACCCTTATCCTATAATCCGGCTAGCAATTGCTTCGCCGCTTCTGCGGGCTCAGCGGCTTTGGTAATCATGCGACCAATTACCAAATGGCTTGACCCGTTTTCGAAGGCGGCAGTTGGGCTCATGGCGCGTTTTTGATCATCACCATCAAGCGCGGTTGAACGCATGCCGGGTGTCAGACGCATAAAGTCCTCACCACACAGGTCGCGAACGCTCGCAGCCTCGACCGCTGAACACACAACCCCGTCAAGGCCAGCTTGCTTTGTCAAATCCGCAAGACGTTTAACCTGATCCGTGACGACACTACCCTGACCAACAGCCTGAAGGTCGCTTTCATCCATAGAGGTTAAAACACTTACGGCAATTAGTTTTGAAAAGTTAGCAGCGACAGACTCATCCAAGGCAGATTTGGCGGCTTGCATCATGGCCAACCCGCCTGTTGCATGTACGTTCAAAACGTTTGGCTTCAAATGGGCTACCGACCGTACGGCGCCAGCAACTGTGTTGGGAATATCGTGAAATTTTAAATCTAAAAATAAAGGACGGTTGCCGAGCAGTTGTTCGACACCTGCGACACCGTTCGCCATAAAGAACTCAAGGCCCAGTTTGAAACCGATTTGGGGTGCATCACCCAAACAGAAAGCGTCAAGCGAGGTAACAAGTTTTTGCGCAGTTGCAAAATCCCCAGTGTCGACGGCTATGTATATTTTAGGATCGCCAAAACGGGTTATGGGCATGGTCGTGCTAAAGTCCTGTAAAAAGATGCCATCTCAAGGCTTATAATTGACTTTTTACCCTACTTTTGCTGGCGCGTCTCTTTCAATATCGCCATTTCTGTCAAGTTTAACTGCGCTGAATAAGTGCAACCGGGTCAATGATGTTTTCATCAGCCTCTTTAATGCGGGCGATTTCTTTCTCACGCTTCACAAGATCTTTTTTGGTCGACTTCAAATTACGCTTCAATTCGCGTTTTTTGCTGCGTGCCTTGCCGCCTGTGATGAACGTTGCGAAGATGCCGCTGAAAAGGCCAAGAATGAAGATGATGAACCCCCAAATATAAGCTGGCAGCGTTAACTGATCGCTTGGCATATCGGCACCAACATATTCCATGGCGTTGTTGATTTTCAACAAGGACAAGGTTTGGGGCTGTTGGTTGGACGCTGTAAACCAGACAATAAATACGATCGCGATAATCAAAAAGACAGCAGATAATAAACGCATGCACATAACCTTAGTTTTTGGCGGCTTAATTCTTACCCAATTTATGGCAAGAATTTAAATAAAATTCTATTTAAATCTGGAGTTGTTCAAGTCGTCTTTCAACTTTTTTCCAGCTTTGAAAAAAGGAACGGACTTTTCAGCAACATCAACAGGGTCACCTGTTTTCGGGTTTCTTCCGCGCCTTGCATTGCGCTTTTTAACGCTAAAGGTGCCAAAGCCGCGAAGTTCTACACGGTTGCCGTCAACAAGGGCTTCGGTTAGATCTTCGAAAATGGTGCTGACGATTAGCTCTATGTCCCGCAAATATAGGTGCGGGTTATCACTTGCGATTTGTGCGATTAATTCAGATCTGGTCATTAGGCTTCTTTAGGCAAGGAGATAAGCTGAGCTTGGATGGTTGGTTGAGTTTAAGGAACAACTCTGTAAGTGCACCAAATATTAAGGGTAGGTCAACCACCCGACTCCACTAGAAAGACGGCTAAAGAACTAAAATTTGCATTTTAATCTAGATAGTTGGCCAATTTCTCAATTTTATGCGGCTTGGTCGAGCTTATAAATGTTGTGCAGGTGTCTTGTTGCCAGTTCCAGATAATCTTCACCAATCAACACGGAAACCTTAATTTCAGAGGTGGTAATCAATTGAATGTTAATACCTTTTTCAGATAAGGCACTGAACATTTGTGACGCGATTCCAGCATTTGAGCGCATGCCCAAGCCGACGATTGACACTTTGGCAACCTTTGAGTCGGTGATGATGTCGGCATAACCAATTGCTTCTGCGCGTTCAGCCAGCATCATTTTGGTGCGTTCCAAATCAATCTCGGAAATGGTGAAGGACATGTTTGTTTTTTCACGACTGTCCGAGCGTGCTTGCACAATCATATCAACATTAATTGCCGCATCAGCCAAGGCGCTGAAAACCAAGGCAGCAACACCTGGACGGTCTGGAATATCCACCAACGTAACTTTGGCTTCATCGCGGGTGAAGGCAATGCCTGATACAAGTGTTTGTTCCATTATTTCGTCCTCGTCGCACACCAACGTGCCTGGTTTTTCCTCAAAGCTGCTGAGCACTTGCAGCCGTGTTTTGTATCGCATCGCCATTGATACAGCGCGTGTTTGTAGCACTTTGGCCCCGACGCTCGCCAGTTCCAGCATTTCTTCAAAACTGATTTTGTCCAGTTTTCGTGCGGTTGGCACGACGCGTGGGTCGGTGGTGTAAATGCCATCAACATCTGTGTAAATGTCACACCGGTCAGCGTTCATTGCAGCTGCCAGAGCCACCGCAGATGTGTCAGAGCCGCCACGACCCAATGTTGAAACGCGACCCTCTGGCGATACGCCCTGAAAACCCGCAACGACAGCGACGTTTCCAGCTTCCATGCTGGCCAGAATTTCATCGGTTTGAATTTCTGTAATTTTGGCGTTGCCATGTGCGCTGTCGCTACCGAAGGGCAATTGCCACGCCAGCCATGACCGTGCTTTAACACCAATAGCTTTCAGGGCCATGGCCAATAAGCCAACGGTTATCTGTTCGCCTGAAGATACAACCACGTCGTATTCGGCTTGGTCATAAAGTTCGGATATTTCGCGGCAGTATCCAACAAGCTCGTTGGTTTTTCCGGACATGGCGGAAACAACGACCGCAACTTCGTTACCGCGTTCTTGTTCTGCTTTGACGAGACGGGCGACGTTTTTAATGCGGTCTACATCGCCAACCGATGTGCCCCCGAATTTCATTACGATGCGTGCCATGGATTTAAGATACCAAGTATTTTGCCAAGTATGTCGGCAAGTTCAAATATGTTGGATACTGGTGTACAAACACCGCTCTGTTATAACAAGGCCAAGTCTGCGATAACAGCTAAGATAGATCTTCAACAAACAGGATCCGCCATGATTGAGACGGAAAACCAATCCTCTGCCTCCACCGATGTCGACGAGTTGGCAAAATTTGAAAAAATGGCGGAAGACTGGTGGAATCTGGACGGTGACTTTAAGCCTTTACACAAGTTGAATCCAACGCGGGTTGCCTATGTTCGTGACGCCATTAAACAGCATTTCATGATTGAAGGTGATGATCAGCCGCTAAAAGGCTACGCCATTCTGGATGTTGGCTGTGGCGGCGGTTTGTTGTGTGAGCCGCTCCGTCGTTTGGGTGCAGAGGTTTGGGGCATAGACGCTGTTGGCAAGAACATTGAAATAGCCAAAATTCACGCGGGCCAAATGGATCTGGACATTAATTACCGCGCCATAAGCGTTGAAGCTTTGGGCGACGAGCTGGCCAAAACCGGCAAAAAATTTGATGCTGTCACAGCGCTTGAAATTATTGAACACGTGGCAGACCCTGACGCGTTTGTCGCTTCATGTGCCAAGCTTATGAAACCGGAAGGCCTCATCTTTTTTTCAACCTTGAACCGCACCCTGAAATCCTACGCCATGGGCATTGTTGCAGCTGAGTATATTTTGGGCTGGTTGCCCAAAGGAACGCACGACTGGGACAAGTTTGTTAAGCCGCATGAGTTGAAGCGCTGGGTTTCCCGTGCCGGACGCAGTTTGGGTTTGCACGGCTTAGAGGTGACGGACACGGCAGGTTTCGACTATAACCCACTGCAAGACACTTGGTCGATTGGAAATGATCTGGCCGTTAATTATATTACGACGTCAAAATGTATTTGAAAGAACTTCATCAGTGACAAATTCTCAAACAAATAATTCGACCGAAAATACGCAATTTGAAAATGCTTTCGCTCCCCTTCCGGTTGGCCAAACAAGCCTTAAAAACCGTTTTATCATGGGGTCGATGCACACAGGCCTTGAAGATCGAAAGAAGAATTTTGACCGTTTGGCAGCTTATTACGTCGAGCGTGCAAAGGGCGGTGTTGCGGCTATCATCACTGGTGGTTTCGCACCGAACCACGTTGGAACAATCGCGCCGTTTGCTGGTAAATTGACAAACAAGGGTGAAGTGAAGGCCCACAAAAAATTGACGGCCCCGGTTCAGGCAGCGGGCGCTAAAATTTTCATGCAAATTTTGCATGCAGGTCGTTATGCTTATCACCCGTTTAACGTCGGACCATCTCCGCTTCAGGCACCCATCAACCGCTTTAAACCCAAAGAGCTTTCGGGGCGCGGCGTTAAATCTCAAATCTCAGACTTTGTACGCTGTGCTGTGCTTGCCAAGGAAGCTGGCTACGACGGTGTCGAGATTATGGGTTCAGAAGGCTATTTGATTAACCAGTTTCTAAGCGAGCGTACAAACAAGCGCACCGACCAGTGGGGCGGTAGCTTGGACAACCGTATGCGATTTGCCTTGGAGATCATCCGCCAAACACGTGAAGCGGTCGGGGCAGATTTCATTCTGGTTTATCGCTTGTCGATGGTTGATTTGGTGGAAGATGGCATGGTTTGGGACGAGGTTGTGACCATGGCCAAAGCGGTTGAAGAAGCTGGTGCTTCCATGATCAACTCGGGCATTGGTTGGCACGAAGCGCGAATTCCGACCATTTCGACGGCTGTGCCACGCGGGTCATTCGTGTGGGCGTCTGCGAATTTGAAGCCACATGTTTCCATTCCTGTTATCGCCGCAAACCGCATCAACACCCCAGAGCTTGTTGAAGAAATTGTTGCTGGCGGTAAGGCAGATGCAGTTTCTATGGCGCGTCCATTTTTGGCGGACCCAGAATTCGTCAATAAGGCCAAGGCGCAAAAGTCCAACCTTATCAATACCTGCATCGGGTGTAACCAAGCTTGTCTGGACCAGATATTCTCAGGCAAAACCTGTTCTTGCCTGGTAAATCCGCGTGCTTGTCGTGAAACCGAACTAAACTTCCCAGTTTCAGCAAAGATGCGTCGCGTCGGCATTATCGGTGCGGGTCCAGCTGGCATGGCCGCGGCGTGTTATGCACGTGAACGTGGACATCAGGTTGTTTTGTTTGAACAGTCAGCAGAAATTGGCGGTCAGTTCAACATGGCCAAAATTATTGCTGGAAAAGAAGAATTCCACGAAACGCTTCGTTATTTCGACAACCGTTTGAAAGAGCTTGAAGTTGAAGTTCAGCTTGGCAAAAAAGTATCTGCTGAAGACCTGATGGACTTTGACGATGTTATTGTCGCAACGGGTGTGTTGCCACGAATTCCCAACATTGAAGGTTTGGACCACCCCAAAGTTTTGACATACGTTGAAGTGTTGGCTGGCAAGGCAAAGGTCGGTCAGAACGTTGTGGTTATTGGCTCTGGCGGTATCGGCATGGATACATCAACTTTCTTGCTGGAAGAGCCTTGGCAAACGCCGCAAGAATACGCTGATTTCTGGGGCATCGACACCAGTGTGACAGTTTCCGGTGGTCTGAAAAGCAAAGGCGAGGGCAGCGACACGCATGAATCAAACGGCCGTAAAATTCAAATTGTGCAAAGGTCTGGCGGGAAAATTGGCCGTGGTTTGGGTAAAACAACCGTTTGGGCACATCGTGAAGCACTGAAACGACACGGGTTGGGTATCGTTAGAAACGCAGAATTTTTGAAAGTGGATGATGGCGGTTTGCACATTAAAGTTGATGAGGTTCCCCAGTGTCTGGAAGCCGATTCGATTATTTTGTGTGTTGGGCAAGAATCGTTTGACCCCATAACAGAGCGTTTGCAGAGTCTTTCTTACGATGGAAAGGTGCATCGAATCGGTGGTGCTTTGAATGCATCCGGTTTAGACGCACATCGCGCAATTAAAGAAGCCGCTGAATTGGTTTCTTCAGAATTTTAGGTCAAAAAACCCACCATATTCTAATATGCGCTTTCGTAACTCGACTTTTGGGCGTGTAATCTATAGATTTAGTGCTGTTGATGTAACACCTGATTGAGGTTTGCGCTTTGTACGAGTCTATTTTGTCTTTGGTTGCTTTGGTTTCAACCTACCTAGCACCTGGTTTTGACAACCTGCCGAACGAGTTTGAGATGGCTCTACCGCAGTCATCTCAGGTGTTCGCGGCAAATGGCGACCTGATGTACGAGTTTGGCGCAAACCCAGACTCGCAGGTGTCTTTTGACGAGCTGGGCGAGCCGCTTATCAACGCGGTTATTGCTGCTGAAGATAAAACTTTTTTCGAGCACGATGGTTTTCAGTTGAAGGCTTTGGTGCGTGCTACAGCCTATTCACTACAGTCGGCTGCAAGTGAAGGCACAACACGATTGCAAGGTGGTTCAACCATCACGCAGCAGCTGTCAAAGGTTCTCTACACAGACCGTAAAGCCAGCATCCGCCGTAAATTGGTGGAGGCATACGTTGCAAACAAGCTTGAGAACAACTTTTCAAAAGAACAAATTTTAACCCGCTATCTGAATGAAGTTTATCTGGGTGGTGGTGTTGTTGGTGTTAGAAATGCGGCCTTGCATTACTACGACAAGAAACCCAACGAGCTTAACACACTTGAAGCTGCTACTTTGGCCGCGATGATCCGCTCGCCAGAGAGTATGCTGTCTGATTTGCCAAGATTGGACAAAACACGCCGGTTGATTTTGGCGTCACAGAATATTGATGCACCAGAAACCGAGTCAACTGATTTGGGTTTGCAGAAAAACAAGTTTCCTAAGTTACACATTAGCCGAGCGTTTGGTTATTATGAAGATCAGGTCATGCGTGACGTTCAAGACTTGTTCGGCAAAGAGCTTATGGCTCAGGGTGGTTTGAGAATTCAAACCGGTTACATCGAAGAAATGCAGCTTGCAAGTAGCTACGCAATTGCTGAGGCTTTAACGCTTTCGAATGCGACAATGCGAAAAGGTAAGGTTAAGGCTTACAAAGCATCCAATGACTTACCCGCTCACAATCAGTTTGGAATCGCAGCAGACATTAAAAAAGTTAAAGCAGGTTGGCGGGCAACTTTTATAGGCGATGCTGCGGCTTATTCACAGGAAACCTCGTGTCTGATTCCAAATAAAATTGAACTTGGACGGCATACGATCAAATTCAAATCTTACTTGAAAAAGCACAAAGCGATTAGGGTCATGCCCATTCGTCCTGAACTTGGCAAAGATTTAACCAAGGCGATTAAAGAGCAAAAGCTTGAAAGTGCAGAGATTGATTATTTGTTCCAAAACCTGTGCTTGCCAATTATTCAAAGCACCTTGGGTGCAGGAAACACCATTCTTGACCCAGAAACTGGCGCGATCAGGGCCATTGTGGGTGGTGTTGATTATTACGCGACAAAATTCAACCGCGCGTCGCAAGCCTACAGACAAACAGGTTCATTGCTGAAGCCTTTCATCTACACTGAAGGTGTTGAAAAAGGTTTCCGGTTAAACCAAACCCTTTCCATGACAGCAAAGCGTTATCACTTGGGTGGTGGACGTTACTGGCGCCCCAGAAACGCGGGTAAGGGCTATGGTGGCTTTATTTCTTACGAAGGCGCTCTGCTGCGTTCCAAAAACGTACCTGCGGTCAACTTGACCGACATACTCGGGTTTAATCGTGTCTACAAAAGACTAAAAAGCTTGAATGCAGGCCTTGGTGTTCCACGTGAGCTTGCAGCTGTGTTGGGCGCAGGCTCTAGTACGGTTCGTGACATGGCGGGTGATTATGCACTGTTTGCCAATGAGAAAGCATCTGTTCCACCTTTGACCGTATCAAGGGTTGATTTGGCAGGACACGGTAAGGTTTTTGACCTGAAGCAGCAGTCTTGTAATCTATGTCGTGAAAAGTCTTCATTTAACAAGTTTTTGAAACGTAAAAGCGTTGCAAAACCTTACAAGACAGCGTCAATCAAAACCATTAAGGGTGTGCTTGAGCGTATTCCAACCGAGGGCACAGCTCGGCGCATCGGGCAACCTTTCGACTACACAGTGTTTGGTAAAACAGGCACAACGAATGATGTTAAAGATGCTTGGTTTGTTGGTGGCACAAGTGAGCGTGAGGATGGTGACCTGATCGTTGGCACTTATATTGGATATGATAACCCCAAGCGCATCGCCAGCTACGGTAGCGCCTCAAGCTTGGCGGCACCCCTGTTTAAGGCAGTGCTGGCCTATTTAGATGGTTACAAAGTTGAACCTGTTTTGGTGGCATCTGCAAACAAGCCGACAAACCCGTTCAAAGATGAAATTCTGCAAAACGAATTCGGACACCGCGACTTGAGCATCATCACACCGTCATACTCTTACAAAGCGACCTTGTTTGGTAATGTGACAATGCGCAAATCACCAACTGGCAGTGCGAAATACGTTAGAATCGTCAATAGAGGCAGCGTGATTGCTCCTGTTACTTGTAGTGGTAACTGGTGCAAAGGTACTTATGCAGGATCAACTGGCTGGTTCACCAAAAAATGGGCTTCTTTGACAAAGCACAAAATTATTGGCGGCACCGTGGCTTTCGACCACAAGCACCCGGCGACTGCTGTGGCTGCTAATTTTTCTTCCGCTGTTAAAACCGCCGCTTTAAGAAAATCGACATCAGGTTCTTTCACACCTTCAGCTGGTGATGGTTCGCAGGACGGAACCAAAACAAACGTTGTGAAGAAGAAAAAGAAAAAACGCTGTAAAATGAAAGACCTTGGTGGATCCATGGTCGAGGTTTGCTTTAACTTTTAGTGATCAGTTTCGGTGGCGCACATTATATGTTGTTGATTGCCAATAATTGAGCATTTGCACCACATTCTGCGCAAATTGATCACGCATGTAAGCTGACTTCACACCGAAAAATTAAACCGAAAAATTAAAGCGAATTTTTTTTGATTAAGCGTTTGTTTGCCAGGCTTGTTCGCTTTGGCCTTTTCATGTCACTGCTGGGCATATTCGTGGTTACGCTCGTTGTTGCAACCGCGTGGGTTCTGTTGCCGCGTGTGGAAGAGATGAACTGGAGCAATGGTAAGCCGAGTGTCACTTTGATGGACCAAAGCGGCAAAATCATTGCGACTTATGGCCAAGTGTTCGACAAGTTCCACCGTGTTGAAACTTTGCCTCCCCACTTGGTTCAAGCCTTAATCTCAATTGAAGACCGCAGGTTTTACAAGCACTTCGGCATCGACCCGCTGGGTATCGCGCGTGCCATGTACATAAATCTGCAAGCTGGTGGTTTAAGACAGGGCGGTTCAACCTTGACCCAACAGCTGGCGAAGAACTTATATTTCACGGATGAACACTCGTTAAACCGTAAGTTTAAAGAAGCCGTTATGGCTTTGAAGCTTGAGTTCAACCTGTCAAAAAACGAAATTTTGAGCCTGTATCTTAATCGGGTCTATTTTGGCGCTGGTACTTACGGTGTTGAGGCCGCATCAAAACGATACTTTGGAAAGTCGGCAGTTGATCTGGATTTGTATGAATCCGCCGCCTTGGCAGGGTTGCTGAAAGCACCAAGCCGATACAACCCCGCCCGCTCAACAGAGCAAACAGAGCGGCGCACCGCGATTGTTCTTCGCGCGATGGTGGATGCCGGATATCTGGAAGACGCTACTGCGACGATGGCAATCGCTCAGGCCAAGTCGGTACTTCAAACCGGTGCAGCCAAAACGGCCCGGTCAAAAGCCCCTTATTTTGCGGATTGGGTCATGTCTCAGGTTGATGACTTTGTCGGCGTGCCAGGTGAGGATCTGGTTGTGCACACAACCCTGAACTCTGTGGATCAGTCAAAAGCCAGAACCGCATTAGCGGGTGTGATTGAGAAAAACAAAGTTGAAAAACAGGCTGGTCAGGCGGCATTGGTTGCCATGGATGGTGATGGTGCCGTGCGCGCAATGGTTGGCGGAAAATCTTACCGTGAAAGCCAGTTCAATCGTGCAACGCAAGCGTTGAGACAGCCGGGCTCCGCTTTCAAACTGTTCGTGTATTTGTCTGCATTTGAGCAGGGGTATGACCTTAGGTCTCCATTGTATGATGGCCCTGTCACAGTCGAAAAATGGTCACCGCAAAACTATAGCAAAAAGTTTTATGGCGACGTTGATTTGGAAACTGCTTTCACCAAATCGCTTAACCCGGCAACGGTTGCGTTGTCAGAGGCCATTGGTCGCACCAATTCACAGTTGATGGCAAGGCGCTTAGGCATCACCACACCCATAACTGATCACGCCAGCTTAGCTTTGGGCTCAAGCGAGGGCAGCTTGCTGGAGTTGACGAACGCTTACGCATCCGTTGCCAATGGCGGGAAGTTATCCGTGCCACACGGCATAAGCCGCATTGAAACACGAGACGGCAGGGTGCTTTATCACCGCAAGCTCATCACACATCAAACCATTGACCCGGCGGTTGCCAACAAAATGCGTGCTTTGTTAGCTTCAGTGGTTGCAAAGGGAACGGCGCGTCGCGCATCTGGCAAGGGTGTGTATGGTGGCAAAACCGGAACGTCGAGTGACAACCGCGATGCTGTGTTTGTGGGCTACACCCAAAAGCTGGTCACAGGTGTTTGGGTTGGTAACGATGACGGATCACCCATGAACAAGGTGACTGGCGGATCTTTGCCGATTGATATATTCCTGAACGCACAAAACTTGGACAGTGGCATTGCTGCGCCCTTATCCCAAGACACAAACTCAACATTCTCGAGCGGAATTTATTAGTGACAACAAAAAACGACCCATCAGCAAACTCTACACGCGTTGAAATTGCCAAAATAGTTTCAGCGCACGGCATCAAAGGGCAGGTG
>JBMYWL010000025.1:0-12800 GCA_049607365.1 Alphaproteobacteria bacterium
CGCGGAACATCAAAAATGAAACAACCAAGGTCTATGTCTGTTTTGAGCACACTGGTGAAAACACCTGTCATCGCAGCCAGATCGTTCCAGATGAACGTGTGATAATCCAGTGGGTTAGAAATTTTGACGAGTGGTCCCAATTGCTGGCTTAACTCGGCTGCAACCTTTTTGCTAAGTTCAGGAAAACTAACCCTTGGGAAATCTAACGCGCTATCAGCAATTAAGCTCGCTTCACCACCAGAGCAAGAAATTGAGGCTATGTGCCCGCGGGCAAGCGGTCCGTTTAGATGCAATAGTTTTAGGGTTTCCATGAATGCTGCGATGGAACCAAGCCGTCGAATGCCCAACCTGTCTAAAAGGGCTTGCGCGCCTGTATCTTCCCCCGCCAGAGAAGCGGTGTGTGAAACAGTCGCAGCACGTGCTTGTTCAGATCGTCCGACTTTTATGGCAATAATCTTTTTGCCAAGTTGGTCAGCACGAAGTGCTAATCGTTCGAATGCACGAATATCTCCAAAGCCTTCGATATGTAAACCCAAGGCCGTAACGCGAGGGTCCTCAAGGAACGCCATGCCCAGGTCTGCTAACCCCAGTTGTGCTTGGTTTCCAGCGGTTCCAAGGTAGGCAATTGGCAATCCACGTTTTTGCATGCTCATGTTAATGGCAATATTCGATGATTGCGTAATAATAGCCACGCCAGTGTCAACCCGTTTGCCACCATGTTGATCAGGCCAAAGCAGGGCACCGTCAAGGTAAGAGATGAGACCGTAGCAGTTCGGGCCGATGATCGGCATATCACCAGCTACGTCCAACAGTTGATTTTGCAGATCACCACCTGCTTCGCCAGCTTCATCAAAACCAGCCGCAAAACAAACAGCACCTCCGGCACCCATATCTTGCAATGTTTGGACAGTTTGGATTGTCAGATTGCGGTTAACACCGATGAAAGTCGCATCTGGCGCTGAAGGAAGTTCCGGCAAACCACGATAGCACTTTAGCCCGTGCACCTCTGTTTTAGTCGGGTGAATTGGCCAAATTTCACCTTCAAAACCCATAAGCTGGCATTGCTGCACAACGTTTTGCGCCCATGCACCACCCAGAACAGCTATTGATTTAGGACGAAGTAGACGGGAGAGGTCTTTAGTCATAGACAAATTCGGAACTTTTCAAATAATCTAATGTGCATTGATCCAAGTCGCTTATTTTAGAGTTTTGCGTATCTTGAGTAATGCCTAAACTTGATTTTAAGCTAATCTCGTAGCGGATGGTTTGTTCATAAGCTTCATTGGATATCAGTGATTGTAATGGGGTTTGAAATCTTGAACTACTAGCAAAAACGTAAGTAAGATTGAAAAGCGTTTTTCTACAATTAACCTGACTATTTTTGCAGGCAAGAGCGCAAATGTTTTTGAAACCCTGAGCTTCTGGGTGTGTTGCTAAGGTTAGTTTTCTGAAATTTTCGAAGCCACCTGCATCCACGACTTGTGGCCATTCTCCATGTTGTGATCTTCCGTAGTGAAGACCTGCTAGGAATTCTAAACCACTTAATCCAGATCGCCATGTTTTAGAGCGAATAGATCTTTGAAAAAGAGGTAAGGGAGATTGGGGGGCAAGAGTGGGATCGGTTCCTTCAGGACGCCAGAAAAGCCCCACTTTTTGTGTATTAGATACCTTTAACCAAATCTCGTATAGGTTCCTAATATCGTATCCGGTGTTTAATATTTTTTGAGTTGTTTCTGGATCATTGTAATGTTGGGTGAAACCAATAAGTAATTTGCCAGCTCTGTTACTTTCACCAAGCCGTAGAAGGAGTTCATAGCTTTGAAGTTGCTTACCTGGATTAGGAGTGAAGGGTAAGCGCACCAACGCATTTGCGAATTCCTTGTATTCCCCACTGATAAGCTCTAGCCACTTTTTCTTTTTTCCATCTTTCACTCCCCATTTAAATTTATTTCGTTCTTTGAAAGAAAGAGAACGCAAAAACGGTGAGTTGTTAGTATGCCCTTGAACTAACACGCCTAAAATTAACATGGCGTCTTCATTGCCTCTTCGAGCGAGTTGTGAGAGTGCGGTCAAGGCTGTTTCATCGTCACCTGAAAGCCAAGCTTGGAAGGCAGATTTGACGTGGGAATCGAGATCAATTTGTTTTGCCTCATAGCGTTGTTGGGCAACCGTATTGGCCATGAAAAGAATTGACGTAACAAGGCTGAACAAAAGTACTTTAAATGGTTTCATGCTAAGCTCCCAAAGGCCGCAGCAGTTCACGGCTGATTATGTGACGTTGAATCTCTGACGTGCCGTCCCAAATGCGTTCTACACGCGCGTCTCTCCAGAAACGCTCAAGCGGCAAATCGTCCATTAACCCCATGCCACCGAAAATCTGTAACGCTTCGTCAGTCACCTTGGCGAGCATTTCCGTGGCAAATACCTTGGCAGACGCAACCTCGCGGTTTGCCGGCAACCCTTGGTCAAGCATCCATGCCGACTTTAATGTCAGCATATCGGCAGCGTCTATGTCCGTTACCATGTCTGCCAATTTGAAAGATACGCCTTGGAATTTGCCAATGGCTTGTCCGAATTGTTTGCGCTCTGCAGCGTGTTGGACGGCAAGGTCAAAGGCGCGTCGTGCTCGACCAACCGCCATTGTGGCCACGGTAATGCGGGTCGCATACAACCAGTCATTGGCAATATCGAAACCGTGATGAACTTCGCCCAAAATTTGAGCGTTCGACAAGCGGCACTCGTCAAAGCTTAGAATGCAATTGTGGTAACCACGGTGACTGACTGAATTGTAGCCGGGTAATATTTCAAAACCGGGGGTTCCACGGTCGACCAGAAAACAGGTTATTTTTTTCTTCGGTCCACGTGGCGTGTCTTCCTCTCCGGTGGCGATGAAAACGATAACGAAGTCAGCGATGTTTGCGTGTGAAATGAAGTGTTTGGTACCGTTAACAATCCAATCTGAGTTTGGGTCAGCGTTAACCTGTTTGGCCATGCATTTCATGCCACGAACGTCGGAACCAGCATCTGGTTCGGTCATGGCGAGTGCGTCAAATTTTTCGCCTGTGACTGTTGGTAACAGATATTTTTCACGCTGTTCGTCGTTACAAGCCATTAGAATGCCAGACGGACGACCAAAATATACGCTAAGTGCCATAGAGGCGCGGCCAAGTTCACGCTCCAACAAAGCAAAATCCAAGTGGTTTAGCCCACCGCCACCAACCTCCGTGGGTAGGTTAGCGGCAAAGAAACCCATTTCTTTAACTTTGCGGACGATGTCTTGGCCAACCTCTTTGGCAACTTCGCCGGAACGCTCAACTTCTTGCTCCAGCGGATAAAGTTCGTTCTCGGCAAAATCTCGAACTGTATCAACGATCATTTGCTGTTCTTCTGATAAACCAAACTGCATTGGCGGAGCTCCACTGGATTTATGACTTTAAACAGTCTTAAACCATGACCCCGAAATCTTCATAATGAAAACGAAGTGGTACGTCGTTTTAAGTTGTTTTTATCGTGTATTGAAGGCCGTTGTTTGAAGTGGTACTTTTCATCAGCGTTGATTAAATAAACCGTTTGAGGTCGAGCCCATTTTCTTTTCAAATAAACCGAGTGACTTTAAGACCGATCAACACGGGTGGGCGGAATTATTGCCTAAACGCAAAGGGACGTCAGCGCTCAAAGGCAACTTTCGTGTTCCGTGGGTCGTGGTTGGTGCAGGGGTTACGGGATTGTCTGCGGCGCGCAGATTGGCAACTCATTTTCCCGAGCAAGAAATACTGTTGTTAGATGCTCGAGAAGTCGGGCAGGGGGCATCTGGACGGAACTCGGGTTATGCCGTTAAATACAGCCAATTTTCAGGTGCTTTTGAGATCGATAAAGTGGGTGAATATCGTAGGGTAAACCGAATAAACGCCGCTGGTTTGTCTTTGTTAAGAAACGATGTTTTGGAGAACCAAATAGACTGTGATTGGTTCGAAGATGGTTTTTATCACGTTGCGGCTGATGAAATGGCTTTGCGCGAATGCGGCCATCATCAAAGAAACCTTGAAGCCTTGGACATTGCACACACACCGCTAGATCAACAGGAATGTGCGGAGCTTTTGGGGACGAAGCACTACAAACGCGCCATTCATGTACCAGAGGGCGCACTGTTACAACCAGCGGCTTTGGTGCGCGGTTTGGCGGAAAGTTTGCCCGAAAACGTACGGCTATTTGAAAATAGTCCCGTTCTTAAAATTTCTTACGGTCGCCATGTTTCATTGAAATTGCCAAAAGGGAGCGTAGTCGCTGACAAGGTTATTTTGGCCACAAATTACGAAGCGCCTAAGCTGGGTTTTTTAAATCGGTATGTGATTGGCAGCACCTTATCTGGCAGTTTCACACGTGTCTTAAATCAGGATGAATTGGCTGGTTTGGGAAGCCTGCAGCAGTGGGGTGTTTTGTCATTACATGGGGGCGGTGCGACGGTTAGATTGACAAAAGACGGGCGGATTTGTTTGCGTAACACAGCCGAATATCACGGCGGGCGATTGTTGACTGATAAAGAATTAGACGCCAGACAATCGATCCACAGAGCGGCGTTCGAAGTGCGGTTTCCGCAGTTAGCACACGTACCGTTTGAGTTCGCGTGGTCAGGGGTGGAGGGCATTAGCCGCAACGCCACAAACTTTTTTGGCCGTCACCGAGAAAATGTGTTTTTTGCGGGTGGCTACAACGGGTCTGGAGTAAGTCGCGGAACGGCATTTGGTGCAGCATTGGCAGAATATGCAGCTGGTGGGCAATCTGACTTGGTGACCGACTGCCTGAATTCGGCACCAGCGTCTTGGTTACCACCGAGGCCGATTTTGGATGTCGGGGCAGCTTTTACCGTTAAATCTCGGTTTAAGGGCGTTGGTTTGGACCGCTAACCAACCGGCAATTACGGCGCAATGGTTGGGTGTTAAGTCATTGATTTAAAAGGAAAAAACTGGAGGCGCGAACCGGAATCGAACCGGTATTCATGGATTTGCAATCCAGTGCGTAACCACTCCGCCATCGCGCCTTTTTCAGCATTTGCAAACAGGCTGTTTTGTGTGTGGTAACTCACAAGCCCGTTGTTGTTTGCAACCTTTGTTTCTCATTCGTTTGAATTTAAGTCAAGTTGCTTGTTATGTAATTCAACTCGTTGTGCGACAAAGCGCCTATGCGGAAACGACTTGTGTAGATGAATGGTTTAGCACCTCAGTCTGTTACTAATTATTAAGATGCAGAAATTTTTGCCACGGCATCCAATACATTCTGATGAGTTGGAAGATAGTGTGGAGCTAAATGCTCCATTACTTTTACCCAAAGGGGATGGTTTCCAAATTCATTTGGGGCTTTGTATCTTTCGTTTAGCAAATTAACAAATTCGGGCATTTCAGATTGAATGAAGCCATCGATAGCGTATTCTTTTTGGAAGTCTCGTACTAAATTTTCATTACGGCGAGCAAGTTGTTTTTTGCCCATTTCTGGTGTTAATACATGCCTATTTAACATTTTAGTACCAACCGCAGTTGAGTTAATATCTTGAAATGCCAAGAATATCAGAAGCGATGGGTCCAAAGGCATGTGCGAATAGCATCTCATAGCAAGTTCTACTTTCAAAATGACATGCTTTGTTCTTCGCATCGACAAATCGCATCGTTCTGCTAGATCCGCTGCTAACTTAGCAGCGTGATTTAGAGAAAAGGCTTGGTGTTCCCCAAAAGGAATTTTTAAAGGTAAATCAGCAACGATTTCGCGTACGGCGTTTTTAAAACTATCTTTCGTAGGCGCTAATTTGAGTCGAATGTCCACAAACTTGTCGAGATATTTTTCGTCATCAGTTGTGGCACCAAAACGATGCCTCGCGAGGTTTTCCAAATAGTTCGCATTCATCATAAGGCAGAAAACAAAACCATCTTGATTGAAAATTAGTTTCAAAGCTTCAAGCACGGCAATTGCATAATCTGGGTGGCATCGATCTAATTCATCAATAACTACGATGACGCGACCTGGCTCTTGATCTTCAGTTAAAGCAGAGTGTAGTGCAGAGAGTTGTGCTGGCATTTCTTCTTTTCGAATTTTCTCTGCGGCCATTTGAGTTGTTATAAGTTCTCCAGCTGCTTTAGAAATTCCCTTACCGACATCTTTTAAAACTGTATCTAATGAATCAAAGTCGTCTAGTTTATCAATCGCCGAGTCTGTTGCTGTGTCGATTAACTCGTCAGCGCCTGAACGGAGTGCGGCTTTTACAATTGTTCTAGCACCAAGTTTACCAATGGACTTTGCTATTTTGATTGCTTTCTGAGCTTGGGGCGGATCATTCTTTGGCAATGCTTCAATAAGTGCGCCTAGCAAAGTAACAATTGGATCTCCTGTGTGATCGGATTGTTGAACATCAATTTCGATCACAACTTCGCCTGTCTGCCTGAGTTGTTCTGACCATGCAGTTCTGAAAAAAGTTTTACCTCGACCAAAACGAGCTTCGATTGAAATTACCTTTGCTGTGTCGATTGATTTGATCAAGTTAGCAAAAGTTTCTCCAAATACTTGGTAACCCAGCTTGTCATGCTCCCAAGGGTCTGACATTTTTTGATCTCCGTAAAATAGCAAGGTCGTTATGCTTGAATACGTTTAAAGATACTCTCAAATTAGTGGAGTGGAAATTTAATTTTTTTAAAAATCACTAGTCCTTCGAACCACAAATGTGTACCTGAGAATTAACAAACAAAATTCTGTTAAATTCTGGGGAGAGCCGTTGTGCCATTGGAAATGAATCGCGAAGTTTTTATAACCTGTGCCGTTACGGGTTCAGGTGGAACGCAAGATAAATCACACCTAGTTCCCAGAAGTCCGGAGCAAATTGCGAACTCTGCAATTGATGCTGCAAAAGCGGGCGCCGCGATTGTGCATTGTCACGTTCGTGACCCAGAAACAGGTGCGCCCAGCCGTGACCCGAAGATGTTCCGTGAAGTTACAGAGCGTATACGTGATGCTGAAATTGACGTAGTGTTAAACCTAACCGCTGGCATGGGCGGGGACATGGTGTTTGGTGATGTGGAAAATCCATTGCCAGTAAACCCAGCGGGAACCGACATGGCGGGTGCGACTGAGCGTGTGGCACATGTTGCAGAATGTCGCCCAGAGATTTGTACCCTTGATTGTGGCACCATGAACTTTGCTGAAGCAGATTACGTCATGACAAATACACCTGGCATGTTGCGCGCCATGGGTCAGATGATGACGGACTTGGGCGTAAAGCCAGAGATTGAAGCCTTTGACACAGGGCACCTTTGGTTGGCCAAACAGCTAGTGAAAGAGGGCATTCTTGAAGACCCGGTTTTGGTGCAGTTGTGTATGGGTGTGCCTTGGGGCGCGCCAGACGACCTGAATACGTTTATGGCCATGGTAAACAACGTTCCTGACAGTTGGACGTGGTCGGCCTTTGGATTGGGCCGAAACGAAATGCCCTATGCTGCTGCGGCGGTTCTTGCTGGTGGCAACATTCGTGTTGGTTTGGAAGATAATTTGTTCTTGGAAAAAGGCGTTTTGGCAACCAACGCACAATTGGTTGAAAAAGCAGCGACGATTGCCACCAACATGGGTGCAAGCATTATAGGGCCGGATGAAGTTCGCAAGCGCTTAAAACTGACCAAGCGAGCACCAGTTTGATGAACACAAAAGTTGCAGCAATTATCGGTGGCGGTGTCATTGGTGGTGGATGGGCCGCGCGCTTCCTGATGAATGGTTGGACCGTAAAGGTTTTCGACCCAGACCCCGAAGCTGAGCGCAAAATATCTGAGGTGCTGGCGAATGCACGTCATTCTTACCCACAGCTTCTCGACGGGGTTTCGGTAATCGAAGGAACATTGAGCTTTTGCGACAACATGAAAGATGCGGTGGCTGACGCTGATTGGGTTCAGGAATCAGTGCCAGAAGTGTTGGAGATTAAGCACAAGGTTTTTGCGCAAATTCAGGCCCATGCGCCAGTTGAAGCAATTATCGGCTCGTCAACATCTGGATTTACCCCAAGCGATCTTCAAAAAGAAGCAGCGCGTCCAGAACAAATTTTGGTTACGCACCCGTTTAACCCAGTTTATTTGTTACCGTTGATTGAGGTTGTACCTAGCCCAGCGACAAGCAAAGAGCATGCAGCGCGGGCAAAAGAAATCCTGACCGAACTTGGCATGAAGCCGTTGATGGTTCGCAAAGAAATTGACGCGCATATTGCTGACCGTTTTCTTGAAGCCGTCTGGCGTGAGGCGCTTTGGTTGGTTAAGGATGATGTGGCAACAACGGAAGAAATAGACGATGCCATTCGTTATGGCTTTGGTCTTCGTTGGGGGCAAATGGGACTGTTTGAAACGTATCGTGTGGCTGGTGGTGAAGCGGGCATGGCGCACTTCATGGCTCAGTTCGGCCCGTGCTTGTCCTTCCCATGGACCAAGCTAATGGATGTACCGGAATTAACCGATGAACTGGTACAAAAAATTGCAGATCAATCAGATGCTCAATCTGGCAAGCACACCATCCGCGAGTTGGAACGTATCCGTGACACCAACTTGGTGGGTATGATGCGCGCACTGAAAACCACGAATTGGGGTGCGGGCGAACTTCTGAACCAGCACGACAAGCGCATGGCCGCAAATGACGACTGATTTTAAACAACGCGTTTTGATTACAGCTGGTGGCTCAGGCATTGGTCGGGCGATGGCGCATGCGTTTGATGTTGAAGGTGCCGACATCTGGGTAACTGACATTGACGAACTCGCGTTGGCGAGTGTGCCTGAGCATTGGATATGCAGTCAGGTCGATGCATCGAACGAAGTTGAGATGGAGGCCTTGTTTGAAGAAATTGAGGACACGTGGAACGGTGTCGATGTTGTCTGCGCAAACGCTGGCATAGCCGGGCCGACGGCGTTTATCGAAGATATAGATTTGGCAGAGTGGCAACGTTGTGTTTCTGTCAGCCTTGAAGGGGCGTTCCTAGCCACGAAATTTGCAACACCTTTGCTGAAGACTGCTAAATCGGGTGTGTTTATATACACAGCTTCAACCGCTGGCATTTATGGGTGTCCAAGTCGGGCGCCTTACACGGCTGCCAAATGGGCGACCATTGGCTTGATGAAAACGGTGACGATGGAGCTTGGTCCTTATGGAGTTCGTGCAAATGCCATTTGCCCGGGCTGTGTAGAGGGCCCGCGCATTCAGGGCGTGTTGGAGCGCGAGGCGATCGGCAAAGGGGTATCTGTCGAGCATATTCGGGATGGGTATGCTGCCGGTACATCAATGCAAACGTTCGTTAAAGCTGAAGACGTGGCGAATATGGCTGTGTTTTTAGCGAGTGAGAAAGCGCGGTTTGTGTCCGGACAAATCATTGCTGTGGATGGACACACAGAAAACCCTGACCCCAAAGTATAAATTCTAAGTCTGGTTAATTTTGCTTTGACGGCCATACAGGCTTTTCAATTCGGCGTTAAAGGCAGCACCGAAGATGAAAACCATCGTGGAGTAATACAGCCAAAGTAGTAACAAAATTACCGCGGTTATTGACCCGAAAATTGCGTCGTATGCAGCGTAGTTTTCAACATACATGGAAAACAGAAAAGAAGCACCGAACCACAAGAATGTGGCCAATACAGCGCCTGGCAGTAGCCAAAACCAGCTCATACGCCAGCTGGAACCCTGTCTGTCCGGGGCAAGCCAATAAAGACCAAAAGTTCCAAACAACACCAAGCCCGAAACCAATGGCCAACGTATCCACAACACCCACGTGTTTGTATCTAATGACAGGGGCAGCAGCTCCAACCCAATTGGTACAATAGTTATGGTTGAAAGCGCGACAATCGCGATTAGAATGCCGCCAAAAGTCAGCACCACGGACACGAACAATCTTTTGTAGAACCAGCGTTTTTCTTGTTTTTGATACGCTTGAGTCAGGGCAAGGCTTAGCGCATTCATGCCCCTTGTTCCTGACCAAACAGCAAACAAACCTGTGACCAATAGTTTAAGGCTAAGCTCGGTCGTGGGTTGGTTCGCGAGAGCATTTAACTGGCTCGCCAACAATTCTTCGGGTCCTGTTGGTAATAAGGGCGCGGCAAAAGACATAAGCTGATCTATTGAAGCTTGATCAATAAACAGGCCGAACACAATGAAAGCTGCTGCTAACGCAGGGAAAATGGAAACAAAACCAAAGAAGGCGACGCCAGCACATTGTAAATATACTTCGTTCGACAACAGATAGACCAAGCTACGCCAAAGTGCGACCAACAGCTTTTGCTTGGACAAGAAGTTAATTATGGGTCTAATGAAGCTGAAAATCGCCGGAAGCCATGTAAGAAGTTGCAAGTTAGGTTTTGTTATTGCTTGTGTATATGCGTTGCTTGCCTTTGTGCCAAGTGGGGTTCGGTGCTAAACCCTATGCAAATGACCAAGAAGGGGTGCGGTGTTGAAAATTTTGATTGTTGGCGCTGGTTTAGGCGGTTTTGGTGCTGCAATTGCTTTGGCACGTCATGGTTTTCAGGTCACTTTGATTGAAAAGGCCGCGAGGCTAGAGGACGTTGGTGCGGGCATCCAGCTTAGCCCAAACGCTATGCATGTACTGGCCGCATACGGCTTGGGACAACAAGTTGCGGATGTTGGTTTCAGACCAGAGTCCGGCATCATAAGGGATTATGCATCGGGCAGGGTTGTAACCAATACACCGTTTGCTGGTGTTGCCGAACGCAGATACGGCCAGCCCTATGTACACATTCACCGCGCAGATTTGGTGAAGATCTTGCATGACGAGGCGCTAAAGGTTGGGGTTACCGTCCATCTGAACACACAGTTAAAGTCGTTTTCGCAAGAACCTGACAAGTGCGTGATCTCGACAGTTTCGGGGCAAGAACTGCAGGGCGATGCACTCATTGGTGCGGATGGTATTGGCTCATCGATCCAAGCTGGTTTGTTCGGCCATCAAAAACCACGATGGACAAGTCAAGTCGCTTGGCGTGCGACTGTTCCGGTTGATAGGTTGCCTGAAAATTGTGTTAAACCGAGCGCAACGGTGTGGCGTGGCCCCAACAAGCATTTAGTGACCTATTTGTTGAAGTCGGGAAAACTGGCAAACATCGTGGCTGTCGAGGAATGCGATAAGCAGCACGCGGAGACCTGGCGCGAAGAAGGGGATGCCCTTCAACTGCAACATGCTTTTGATGGTTGGCACGCTGATGTTGAAGCTTTGCTCGGGGCAGTTACGGAAACCCACATTTGGGGATTGTATGATCGAGCACCCTTTAAAAGTTGGGGCACGGGTAGGGTGACGTTGTTGGGTGATGCTTGTCACCCCATGCTGCCTTTCATGGCTCAGGGTGGTGCCATGGCCTTGGAAGATGGTTACGTTTTGGCCGATTGCTTGAAAAGGGTTTCAGATGTTTCAGCCGCTTTGAAACTTTATGAGCGCATGCGTAAGCCTAGGACTTCAATGGTGCAAAAACGTTCCGCTGAAAATTCGGGTTTGTTCCATATGCACCGTGGCCTTCAAATGCCTGTCAACGCAGCAAAGTTGTTTATTGGGGGCACGTTCCCAACTTTGACTTTGAAAACACTCGATCCGATTTATGGAATTGATGTCACTACGGATCATCCGAAGTGAGGTTATCACAATAAAAATGTCACTTCGAGTGTTTTGCTGGAAGCTAAATGTATCGAGACGTAGGCACTAAGAATTTTTGGATGCTTAGCAATAAGTACGAAACGGGGCTGTTCACTCACCCGCCAATATCCATCGCGCAGCTTTTTCAGCGATCATCATAACCGGGGCATTCGTGTTTCCAGATGTAATGGTGGGCATAATGCTTGCGTCAACCACACGTAACTTCTTCACGCCGTGAACGCGAAGCTTTGGGTCCACAACTGCCATTGGATCATCCGCAGTCCCCATTTTCGCTGTTCCAACAGGGTGGAATATGGTTGTGGCTATGTCACCCGCCAATTTGGCAAGTTCATCGTCAGTTTGAAATTCAGCGCCGGGTTTCCACTCCACGGGGTTATAGGGTTTCATTGCCGGTTGTGCCATTATGTCGCGAACCTGACGCAGGCTTTGGGCCGCAACCTTTCGGTCTTCTTCCGTGTCCAGATAGTTAGGTTCAATTTTGGGAGCATCTTCAGGGTTGCGCGAGTTCAGCGAAACCTGACCACGGCTTGTCGGGTTCAAGTTGCACACGCTGGCTGTCATGGCGGGGAAGGTGTGTAACGGCTGACCGAAGGCATCAAGACTAAGTGGTTGTACGTGATACTCCAAGTTGGCGTAATGACGACTAGGGTCAGATTTTGTAAAAGCCCCTAGCTGGCTTGGTGCCATGCTCATAGGTCCACTACGTTTTATTGCGTACTCAGCTGCAATCTTGGCTTTCCCAAACCAAGAGTTCGCAAGTGTGTTCAGGGTCGGTACGTTGTCAATTTTGAACACTGATCGTATTTGCAAGTGGTCTTGTAGGTTCTGGCCAACACCAGGCAAAACGTGTTTTGGGCTAACGCCGACGGATTTCAGATGCTCGCCGTTACCCACACCCGACATAAGCAATATCTTCGGCGTGTTGATAGCACCTGCGCATAAAACTGTTTCGCGGGATGCTTTAACTACGACGGATTTACCTTTACGAAGAACTTTGACACCTGTGCAGGTTCTGTTGTCATCAAGCAGCAAAGTTTCGACGTGAGCTTGGGTCCAGATGTGAAGTTTATCGCGTTTTTTGGCTGGTTTTAAAAACGCTTTTGCGGCGTTCCAACGCCAACCATTGCGCTGGGTAACATCAAAA
>JBMYWL010000026.1:0-12386 GCA_049607365.1 Alphaproteobacteria bacterium
AAGCTTTTTAACCTGAATTGCGGCCAAGTTCGTTTGATTGCTTCGTTCGGCTTCGCTTGTTAGTAAGGTTGACAGGTGTTCGGCAATTTTTTCCGCTGTGCACTTATCTGCCAGTAACTCCGGCTGAACTTCAGCATCTGCCAGTATATTGACCAAACTGGCGTATTTCACTTTCACAAGACGCTTGGCGATGAACGTGGTTATGGGGGATGCTTTATAGCCAACTAAAGTCGCAACTCCTGCCGTCGCCAGTTCCAAACTTACGGTCCCAGAAGCGGCCAGCGCAACCGTTCCAGCCTTTAATACATCCCATTTCTTTGCTGGCTCGTTGATTACCTTAACGTTCCAACCATATTTCTTGCCGAATTTCTGAACCAAATGTTCAACATTGCTCACCGTCGGCAGTACAATTTGATATTCAGCCAACACCTTTGGGTCAGTCTTAGCCAACCCTTCTTCAAACACTGGTAAAAGGTTGTTTATCTCACCGGCCCTACTTCCAGGTAATATTAGCAAAACCTTTTTGTCTTCCGGAATTTCATGTTCAAGCTTAAAACGTTCAGCCAGACCGTGCTGGGCTTGACGCGAAACGGGGTGGCCAACGAACGTTGTGCCCAAGCCTTCAGCGGTGAAGTATTTTGGTTCAAATGGTAAAAGCACCAACAAATGGTCCAAAAATTTGGCAATCTTGGCCGCGCGTTTTGGTTTCCACGCCCAAACCGTTGGCGCGACATAATGAACCAACGACATATTTTTGTCTGTCAGTTGTTTAACGACGCGAAAACTAAAGCCCGGCGCATCAATTGACACCAAGACGTCGGGCGATTCTTGTTTAAAAAATTTGATCGTGTTCTTTATGTGCTTCTTTAACGGTCTTAATTTTCGCAGCACATCGGTTACCCCGTTTACGGCAAGTTCAGACATAGGTACTTGAGACTTCAGCCCTTGGTTCTCCATTAGCGAACCACCGACACCAACGAAGCTAAGGTCATACGCCAACTCTTCCGCTTCTGCTTTTAGCGCCATCATCAACCAAGCGCCGAGTTGGTCGCCAGAGGGTTCACCCGCTATCAAGCCAATCTTTAACTTTGGTTTTATCGGCGCTTCAAAACCGTACAAACAAAGCCCCGACTTGTTTGCTTGCTCGATCACCTCGTCTTTTTGCAATACGATACCACCGTTTGCTTCAACAGCAACCACATCTAAGCCAACGGACACGGCGAGTTCAATCGTTTTGGCACCAATAGTTGGCAAATCTAAACTACGGTCTTGCTGCGGTTTGACGGCCTTTAACAGCATTCCGCCCTTGGCGTCCGGCTTAGAACCAACCAACTTTCTGAGCATAGCATCTGTACCGTCTGATCCTTCGGTGGAAACAACTTGACCACCCTTCACCACAACTGCTTGCCCTTTGTCATCTGCGCCCAATTTTTTGGCAGCGCTAATGGCAACATCCAGATCTATTACACTGTCGCTTGGGAAAGGGACTTGTCCTAGACAACCCTTCCCCACAAACAAACCTTGGGTTAAATCATCAAGACCAATTACGTTGAACCCGTACGTTTTCAGCTCTGCTTTTACAGCTTCAAGAAGGGAATTGTCCCCCAACGACTTGAAACTAACTTTTGCGAGAAATTTAGCGGTGGTGCTGTCTGGTGACATTTGAGACAAGCTTGGTCGTTTGACATGACCAGCAAAAATGATGTCCTCTACACCGGCCTGTTTAAAACGTGAAATTACGGTGCCAGCTTTACCGATGCCAGTAAGGAAATCATCATCAGTGATTAAATCAGAATCTGCGAAACCGTCGAGACCAGCAACCAAGCATTCACGGCCTTGTTCTTTCGCTATTTTGAGAATTTCAAATGGCAACCTACCGCCACCAGCAATCAGGCCCAACTTGACGGGTTTGCTTGCGGTTTTTGCCATCAACTGAATCCTAAACTCGCGCCGATTAAAGCGTTAACCCACGATTTCCAGAGTTCTCAATGAACCTTAGTAATTCGTCTAAGGCACCTTTATCGCTCAGTTCCGAGCGGATTTTCTCAAGGTTTTCACTCAACAAACCATCACCCTTAGACAAAACATCTAACGCGTCACGTAATTCGGAAATTTGGTCGCGGTTAAACTTTCTGCGTTTAAGCCCGATTAAGTTCAAACCTTTAAGACTAGCTCGCTCGCCAGCAATCATCGAGAAAGGTAAGACGTCTTTATCCACACCAGACATACCACCGATCATTGCGTGTTGACCGATGCGAACAAACTGATGAACGCCGGACAGACCACCAACGATGGCGAAGTCCTCAACCACAACATGCCCACCAAGCATTGAATTGTTTACGAGAATTATGTTGTTACCCAGCAAGCAATCATGTGCGACGTGACTGCCGACCATCAACAAAACCGAGTTGCCAATACGTGTCACACCACCACCTGAACTGGTGCCTGGTTGAACGGTCACATGTTCACGAATGACAATGTCGTCACCAATTTCAAGAAACGTTTTTTCGCCGTCGTATTTTTTGTCTTGTGGAATTGCACCCACACAAGCGAACGGGAATATAGCCGCGCGATCACCAATTTTGGTGTGCCCGTCCACAACAACATGGCTTTTAATATCGCAATCATCGCCCAAAACAACATTGGAACCTATGTGAGAATAAGGACCAACGGACGGGTTTGAACCTAAAACGGCACCATCTTCAATAATGGCGGTGGGATGAATAGACATTTAGGTTTCTTATTCCTGTTCTTGATCAACGATCATTGCCGCGAACTCTGCTTCGGCGGCGACTTTTCCGTCTACCTTCGCTTTACCTTCAAAACGGTAAACCGAGCCTTTTGAGCGCAAAAGTTTAACTTCGATTCTAATCTGATCGCCCGGTGTAATCGGACGTCTAAAACGCGCCTTATCGACTGTCATGAAAAACACAAGCTTTCCAGTCGCAGCATCAACAGCTTCAGTTACAAAAACAGCAGCTGTTTGGGCCATGGCCTCTACTGTCAAAACACCTGGCATAATTGGTTTTGAAGGAAAGTGCCCTTCGAAAAAGGGTTCATTTCCACTAACCGCCTTGATCGCAACAGCGGTTTGCTCTTCGACATTAATGTCGATTACCCGATCAATTAACAAAAACGGATAACGATGCGGAATACGCTTTTTAATGTCTGTAATTTCAAGGGGCTTGAAAGTGGTATTAGCATCACTCATGAGATATTCGAGCTCCAGTTTTTCATGTTATATTTTTATATCAGTTCAAGCGTCTTAGACACCCTTAAACATACACACTTAAGTCTTTTTGGCTTTCATAATTTGCCGCGTTAAAAAAGCTTCCCTTTTAAAGAACATGCGTTTGTCTATAGCAGGGGTTCCAAGCAAGACATCGCCAGGATTTGTATCCCTCATAACACCGGAACCAGCCAATATTGTTGACCCAGTTGCAATTTTCAAATGTCCCGCAACAGTCACGTCTGCAGCAAGTACAACAAAATCACCAAGCTCGGTGCTTCCAGCAACACCGGAAAGTGCGACGATTACACAATTCTTGCCCGTTTGAACATTGTGAGCAATCTGCACGAGATTGTCCACCATCGTACCGGCACCCAAGATGGTATCAGGCCCAGCTCCACGATCAATCGATACGTTCGAGCCGATTTCACACGTATCCTCAATGATAACGCGACCAAGCTGAGGCACTTTTTCGTGTCCTTCAGGGCCCATGGCAAAGCCAAAGCCACGCTGACCAATACAGGTCCCAGGTAAAATCGCAACCTTGTTACCGATCAAACAATGGGAAAGGGTCACGTTCGCAGAAATTTCACAATCATCGCCAAGTTCAACACCACGTGAAACAACCGAATTTGCACCAATTTTGGTGTTCGCACCAATTTTGGCGTTCGCTTCTATCACTGCCCCAGCAGATATTTCTACATTTTCACCAAGTATAGCGGTTTCATCAACACTGGCTTTAGGGTGAAGTCGTCCTGTCGAAAGCGGAGTTGGGTAAAATTTCTGAGATATTTTTGCGAACACTCGGTGTGGATCGGCACAAATCAAAGCAATACTATGCTCTGGCAACAAACTGGCATGTTCCCGTTTCAGTAGGCACGCACCAGCTTTCGTCACTTCCAATTCTGACTTATACTTCGTGTTATGAAAAAGCGCTACTGAATGAACATCTGCATTTTGAAGAGAGGCAACGTCTTCAAAAGGTTTGCTTAAGTCGACACCATCCTGAACTTCAATACCAAACTCTTCAACAAGTTCAGATAAGCGAAAAGGGCCAATACGTCTAAAAAATCGTGGATCCGCCACCTGTCAGTTCCCCAATTTGGCAGTTTAAAATATATTTCTGATGTTAGTCTGCTAGAACAACCGTTGGCACAACTTTATTCAAACGGGTTAAAGCTTCCCTGGTAACATCAAATTCAGATGCCATAATGATTACAGCATCTTTAGCCAGCACCATGTTAGCACCGCGCTCGCCAGCAATTTCGATTGTGATTTGCTGCAATCTCTTCCGAACATCCACCATTGTGCGGTTCATGCGGCCTTCAAGTTCTGTTTTACGACGACGAACTTCTTTCTGATAGTCAGTCAGCAAACGGTTAACTTCGGCTGTACCAGCTGTGAATTGGGCATCACTTAATGTGCCCTTGCTTGCTTGTAATTTCTCGTCTGCAAGGCGCACAGATGCAGCCTGAGGCTCTAAAGCTGCTTCATTCGCATCATTCACCACGTCCAACTGTTCTTGCAATGAAACAGCGGCGGCAGAGGCTTGAATAACCTGCTGATAATCAACAACAATAATTTGTGGAACCGGCAAAGCAGCTTGTGCAGCCAATGAACCACTAATCATCAAAGAAAACATGATTGCGATAAGTGCTGAAAATTTCTTCATTAGAATCTCGTGCCTATAGAAAAGCGGAACCTTTGTTCAACGTCGAAGGCTTCTTTGCTGATTGGGAAGCCATAGTCAAGTTGAAGTGGTCCAATTGGAGAAACCCAGGATAAACCGAGGCCATACGATGAGCGAATTCCTGAACTATCAGAAGGAGTGCCGCCATAATTGTTGTCAGGGTCCCACAGCGAGCCAGCGTCAATAAATACGCGTCCTTCAACATCAAACTCAAGTGGGTTTGGTACTTTAAATCGCAACTCGCCGGTTCCGACATAATATTTCGTGCCACCAATCGCCGTACCGTTCGCTAACCTTGGACCAATACCAGTAGCGCTGAAACCACGAATTTTTGTTTCGCCGATGAAGAACCTGTCAGATACACGCGTCGTTGAATTGAGGCTGTGTATAATTCCAGCTTCCAAATTTGTCGCAATGGTAAAGTTGTCCCCTAATGGATAGTAGGCGCTAGCAACTCCGGTTGTTTTCAGATAATCAACATCACCGCCTAAACCCGCGTATTCGTTTCGCATACTCAACCGCACACCTTTTCGTGGTGCTGAAGGGTTGTCTAAACGTTGCCAACTCAATCCATGAGACAAGATTACACGCAACGTACTTCCAGCTTCGTCATTAATGAAAGTGGAACCGCCCGCTGGTCCGACTGGGGTGATTTTTGTAAACTTAGCGGTTAACCCCCAGCTTTGACTCAACTCTTCATTAATCGCATAACCTACCCTAACGGCGCTACCCAAAGAAAGTTGGTCAAATGAATCTGCAATCAAGGTGTCTCCAGAGGTCTTTGTGTAAAATAGATCAGTTCCTGCGGTTAAATTACGACCCAAGAAATATGGTTCTGTTACGCTGAAGTTAATTGCTTGATCAGTCTTCGAAAGATTAAGGTCTGCATTAACCTGCGTTCCACGACCTAAAAAGTTCCTTTCGCTCAGTCCAATTGTGCCCGCAATGCCGCCGTTACTTGAATATGTAGCGCCAAATTGCAGTGAGCCCGTCGATTGCTCTTCAACGTCCATGTCCAGAATAATACTATCTGGTGTTGAACCACGGCGATCTTGAATATCTACCTTAGAAAAGAAACCAAGTCCTTGTACCCTCTGTCGGGTTCTGCGAACTTTCGCAATTGAGAAGGCATCTCCTTCGACAAGCCTGAATTCTCTTCTAATCACACGGTCTAGCGTACGAACATTGCCGGTAATGTTTACGCGTTCCACATAAACCTTTGGTCCTTCGCCAATCTCAAAAGTAATATTTGCTGTTCTGGTTTTAGGGTCTTTATCCAGCTTCGGTTTAACCTCTACGAAAGCAAAGCCTTGATTTCCGACTTCGTCTCGGATTGCCTCGGCACTGGCATCAATTTTTTCACCATTATATACGTCGCCCGCATCAATTTGCATCACTTTTACAAGCGAAGAATTAGACACTCCAGGTAGCTTATTTTCAATTTTTATCGTGCCAATGCGATATTTTGGCCCTTCACTCATTGCGAATGTCAGAGCAAAACTTCGATCAGTCTCTCTCAATTCGCCCAAGGTCGATTTAATTTCAAAATCAGCAAAACCGCTTTTTTGATAAAACCTACGTAATAATTCTTCATCAGCACCAATACGATCAGGATCATATGTATCAACCGACGTTAAGAAACGATACCACGCGGCTTGCCTGCTGATGACTTCTCTACGCAATCGAGAATCAGAAAACGACCTATTACCAATAAAATTAATTGAGCGAATTTTTGACTTTGGGCCTTCTTCAATTTCATAAACCAAGTTAACCCGGTTTTGGGAAAGACGAATTAGCTTCGGATCTATCGTCACGTCATAACGTCCTGATGCCCTGTAAACACCAAGAGCGCGCTGAACGTCTGCTTTAACTTTTGCTGTTGTAACGACCGAACGAGGACTTAAACGTAACTCCTGATTCAGGATTTCTTCTTTAACTGAATAATTACCTTCATAAGCAATTTTGTTTATGATTGGGTTCTCAACAACAGAGATAATCAGTTGTGAGCCTGAACGATTAAGGCTGACGTCTTTAAAAAAACCAGAAGCATATAGAGCTTTTGTTGCTTTGTTCAAGTCAGTTGGATCAAATTTGTCACCCGCTTCAACGCCTATCAAAGCCATGATCGAACCAGTTTCGACACGTTGATTGCCCTGGACCTGAATGTTTGAGATCTGCCCACCATCATACAGTGACTGCGCACTCAAGTTGGTTGTGAACGCGGTTATGGTCAGCAGGCAGCAAATGAAAGCAAGAGCCGCATGGTGAGCAAACCATCTTGGCAGTCCAAGTCTGAATGTGGGGATAGATCTAAGTCGCATATTTATGTGTCTCAAACCCTAATTACCAACAGCACGCAAAATATCATTCCAAAACAAAAACAACATAAGTCCCATAATAAACATGAAACCTATTTTAAAAGCCCATTCCTGCCCTTTCGCGCCCAAAGGTTTACCGCGAATTGCCTCGTAAGCATACAGTACTAAATGTCCACCGTCCAAGACTGGAATTGGAAATAAGTTTATTAACCCTAGATTAAGCGAGAGTATGGCAGTCAGCATCACTAACTGTAGGATGCCTATCTGCGCTGCATCCCCTACCATATTTGCGATTCCAATCGGCCCGCCCAAATCTTCAGTTCCTCGTTTGCCTGTTACAATCTGCCCGATTGAGCGAATTGTGCCATCAACAAAGGTCCACAGGTCTGAAAAACTCTGCGAAACAGACCCAATTAACCCAAGCTCCCTAACTTCTTTCACAAAAGTAGGCGCTACGCCCAAAAGGCCAATTTCAGTCTCAGCACCCTCTTTATTACATATCTCTCTTGAGCCGAGGGTTGCGGTCGCTGTGCTCACGACTCCGTCACGATTGTAAGTCAAAGAAGCGTCTTTACCAGCTAGCCCCCTAACTTCAGCACGTAATTCTTGGAAGAATGTCACAGGGACATTGTTGATCGCAGTGATCACATCACCAGTCATCAAGCCTGCTCTAAAAGCCGCAGAACCTTCAGAAACGCGTGCAATTTCGGTTGAGATTGGCTGATTTATACCAAGACTATTGTAGGTAACACTTCTGCAATTTTCAGCGAACTCGGTTAGACGAGTTGGAACAAGTCGAGATACAAACGTTTCTTTGTTCCGAACAAATTCAATCTCCAGCTCATCGCCAATGGTTAGCTGTTCGTTAAGTAACAAATCTTCAAATTTGGTGATTGGCGTACCATTTACCGATTTTAGTTGATCACCTGCACGTATGTCAGCCTCAGCTGCAACAGACCCCGGTGTCACATACCCAACGACCGGCGGTGTGTAGCTCTGGCCAACGCTCAAATTAACGCTTGTGAATATTGCGATTGCCAAAATAAAGTTTGCGATTGGCCCTGCAGCAACTATCGCTGCTCTTTTGTACAGTGGCTTGTAAGGAAATGCGACGGCCTTATCTTCAGCACTCATGAAACCCGCATCCGGATCTGCGATGCTGGCGGCATTCAGATCACCAAACATCTTTACGTATCCACCAAGCGGAATCCAACAGAACTTCCAACGTGTGCCTGATTTATCGTACCAGCCGAATATTTCAGGACCAAAGCCAATTGAAAAAGCGACAACCCGAACACCTGACCATTTGGCAACGAGATAATGCCCCATCTCGTGGACAAACACCAACACCGTCAGCACCGCTAAGAAGATGAATGTTTTGTAAAATACTAATGTCCAGAGAAAATCTATCAAAAGAAACGCCAAGTCCACGGCTCAATTTTTTGAGCCAATACCAAATTAATTCACCTAGTATTTAAGAGAGAAGTTTGTTTGTTTTTTGACGCACTCTCGCGTCGATTGCCCAAACTTGCTCTATGGACTCCAAGGTTGAGCCAAAATCGTACTGCAAAGCTTCTTCAACTAAGTCGCTAATTTTCAAAAAGCTAATTTGACCTGCCAGAAAGTGTGACACGGCTACTTCATTTGCCGCATTATAAACAATAGGAGCGACTGCAGAGGTGTTGAGAGCGTCTTTGGCCAATCTCAGCCCTTTAAAAGTGACTTCATCGACCGGCTCAAAGCTTAAAGTTGTCAAATTCATTGGGTTGGATTTAATTGCCATCCTGTTTGGGTGCGCCAATGCCACCGCGATTGGCGTTTGCATATCCGGAAAACCCATTTGAGCAATTGTAGACCCATCTTCATATGTCACAAATGAATGAATAATCGATTGTGGATGAACCAACACTTCAAGCTGATCACTTCCAACGTCAAACAGATGAGCGGCTTCGATGTATTCAAGTCCCTTGTTAAACAAAGTCGCCGAATCGATTGTGATTTTTGAGCCCATTGACCAGTTCGGGTGAGCCAGCGCTTGCTTAACTGTTACATTAGCAAGATCAGCACGTGTCTTTCCCCTAAAGGGTCCACCGGAAGCTGTCAGTGTGATCGACTGCACATTTTTTTTGTGATTATCGTCCAAACACTGAAAAATTGCGCTGTGCTCGGAATCCAATGGCAATATTTGCGAGCCACTTTGCTGCGCTGCTTCCATAAGCAGCTTTCCTGCACAAACCAAACTTTCTTTGTTCGCCAACCCGATCACGTTGCCAGCTTTTGCAGCAGCATAAGTCGCATTTAAACCGGCAATGCCAGAGATGGCAGATACCAAAAAGTCCTGTTTTTCGGCTGCAAGGGTCACAACAGCATCATGCCCGAAGGCGATTTCGCCTTTCCAACCTTGTAGGCGTTCTTCCAATTCGCTCCTGCATGTTTCATCCGCAAGCACCACAATCTCAGGATTAAACTCTTTTGCCAATAGCGCGAGTTTGGATGCATTTTTTTGTGCAGCAATTCCTTTGACACGAAACTTATCAGGGTGCTGTCGTAAAACGCTTAGTGTGGAATCGCCAATGGATCCTGTCGCTCCCAAAATTGATACGGCTTTTGGGGATTTATGTGATGTCATGGCGATCTTCGGTTTAAGCGAATGAATATAAGAAAACGAATGCTACAGGCACAGCAATTAAAAGTCCGTCCATACGGTCTAACAAGCCACCGTGGCCTGGAATTAAATTGCTAGAATCTTTAACGTTGTGTTGTCTTTTGGCGAAAGATTCAAACAAATCACCTGCTTGCGATGCTACAGAAAGGCAAATAGTTACAACACCAATCAGCATGGCTTCACCAAGCAACATAGTTGGGACCGATGCATAAGATATAAACGCAAATGACGAAACAAGCGCCGCCACTACACCGCCTATGGCGCCGGACCAGGTTTTATTGGGGCTTACTGTAACCATCAGCTTTGGACCGCCGATGGAACGGCCAGTGAAATATGCGCCTGTATCGGTCGCCCATATCAGAACCAAGAGCCACAGTAATGTTAGGGGCCCAAACAGGCTGTACGTCCATAGAGTTAAACCACAGGCAACACTTAGGTAGAATGGCCAAACTGCCATCCACTTTTTTTCAATCGCACCCCAATTGAGAGCAAGAAGGATAAGTGAAGTTACCACGTTTATTGCCAACATCATGTGTAAAGACACACTTTGAGAGACGACAAAGCCAGCAACTGAAATTGCGATGCTAATGAAAAACTTAGGACTTACTGGCCACTTGTCAGCCTTTGAAAGTAACCTAAACCATTCCGCAATCATCAAGCCAAATAGCACTGTGACAAAAACGCGAAAAACCTCTTGCCCAAGCCACATGACCAGCGCAACAACACCCAGCATGCAAATTGCAGAAATAATTCTAAGTTGAAGTTGACTAAGTGGCATCTGGGTTAACCTTTCCAAAGCGTCTGTCCCGCTTGCAGAACTCAGCGACAATCGTGCGCAACTCATCGCCAGTAAAATCTGGCCAAAGTGTATCTGTGAAAGCCAACTCAGCGTACGCCGATTGCCACAGCAGAAAATTTGAAATTCGTTGCTCGCCAGACGTTCGCAAAATCAGGTCCGGGTCTGGAATATCCGAGCTGTTTAGGCTGTTTCCAAGCTTATCGATGTTAATTTCATCAACATCAATTGTTCCAGCTTTAACCTGGTTGGCCAGCGTTTTGGCTGCATCAACAATCTCCTGACGACCACCATAAGACAAAGCCAGCACCAATGTCTGGTTTTGACACTCGGCTGTGTCATGCTCAGCCTGAACAATTGTTTTCTGCAAAGACGTTGAAAATCGGCTTCTATCACCGATGATCTTCAGCTTCACACCTTCTTTTATCAAGCCTTTGGTTTCACGGCTTAAGTAATATGACAAAAGCCCCATCAAGTCAGAAACTTCTTGTTCAGGTCGTTGCCAATTTTCAGACGAGAAACCAAACAATGTCAGATATTTGATACCAAGGCTGCGAGCTTCAGCGGTCACTTCACGTACAATAGAAGCACCTTTTTTGTGGCCCGCCGTGCGTGGAAGCCCACGACTGTTCGCCCAACGTCCATTGCCATCCATTATGATGGCTAAGTGTTGAAGTTCGCCATTCACCGCGACACCTAATTCACTCGACGCTTTTGAGTGAGAGGCCGTGGTTGGCATAACTTCAACATCAGAAATGGTTTTGTCTTGTGCCATAAGCTTACGACTGACTTAACGGACGCTTACCTAAACCTGCAAAATTTCTTTCTCTTTTTCTGCTAGATGAGAATCAATCTGCTTTATGATATCGTCAGTCAAAGTTTGAATTTTATCTGAGTAAGTGTGCATTTCGTCTTTTGACATGTCGCCATTTTTTTCAGCCTTCTTCAAAGACTCCATACCATCACGTCTTACATTACGTGCAGAAACTTTGTTCTGTTCAGCGTAACGGCCAGCAACCTTAACAAGTTCTTTACGACGTTCTTCACTTAAATCCGGCAACGGAATGCGTACAGACTGACCATCTGTCACAGGGTTCAGACCCAAACCCGCGTTTTGAATACCTTTTTCCACAGCGGATACCATGGTCTTATCCCAAACCTGTACTGACAACATCCGTGGTTCTGGAACAGTTACAGTTCCAACCTGCGTCAAAGGCATTGAGCTTCCATAAGCCTCTACCATTACAGTTTCCACCAACGATGTAGAAGCACGCCCCGTACGTAGTCCTGCCAATTCCTTTTTCAGGTTCTCAACAGCACCGTTCATACGTTTTTTTAAGTCGGCAAGAATTTCATCAGACATAAGGGTTGTTCCTACTTATTCGGTTTTTATTTTTAACTGTATACTTTGGTTGATCACTTTAACAAATGACATGCACGGCGCAACAGATGATCCAGTTTTTGGTATCACGTCTATTTCGGTTGTTTCAGGCTTATTCCGAGACCTTGGTAAATATGCCTTCGCCTTTAACCACTTCTGCCATTGCCCCAGCCTTAGCTATAGAGAAAACAATGATGGGAATATGGTTTTCCCGTGCAAGTGCAACGGCAGCGTGATCCATAACGCCTAAATCATCTGACAGAACCTTGCGATAGGTCAGATGATCATAACGTGTTGCTGTTGGGTC